>JAYVTX010000103.1:0-18006 GCA_043788425.1 Rhodospirillales bacterium | reverse complement strand
TTTCGCGGCGTCCGCATCCGCTGGTCCTGCGCCGCGCCACCCGCCGGGGTACCGGCAGAGGCTGAACTCCACTTTCCCGGCGGCCTGCAGGACAGCCTGATCGAGGACATTGCCGATACAGCACTTGCCGTGCCGGAACTTTGGGTGGGTGAGGCGCCGTTCCCCGGCGTTCAGGGTGGCCGTGCCGAATGGGCCGTCGCCTGGTTGGAGAATGCTGACGGCACCGTCCACTCCTACTGCAACACAGTGCCGACGCCACAAGGGGGCACGCACGAGGCCGGCTTTCGCGCAGCATTGCTGAAGGGCGTCCGTGCTTGGGGTGAGCAACGCGGCAACAAACGCGCTGCGACCGTCACTGCCGACGATATTATCGGCCAGATGGTCGCAAAACTATCGGTTTTCGTGCGCGAGCCGCACTTCCAGGGCCAGACAAAGGAAAAGCTAACCAGTCCCGAAGCGACTCGTCTGGTCGAGACCGCATTGCGCGACCGCTTCGACCATTGGTTGGGTGCGCACCCCGCCCAGGCCGACGGGCTTCTAGCGTTTTTGATCGAGCGGGCCGACGAGCGTCTGCGCCGCCGCGACAGCAAGGACGTGAACCGCAAGACCGCGACCCGGCGTTTGCGGCTACCGGGCAAGCTGGCCGACTGCTCCCGCGAAAGCCGCGACGATACCGAGATTTTCCTCGTCGAGGGTGACAGCGCCGGCGGGTCTGCCAAACAGGCCCGCAACCGGGAAACGCAGGCGATCCTGCCATTGCGGGGTAAGATCCTTAACGTCGCCAGCGCCAGTGATGACAAGCTTTCCGGCAACCAGGAGCTGAAAGACCTGGTCGAGGCGCTGGGATGCGGCGCCGGTGACCGGTATGACGGTGCCCGGCTGCGGTACGGCCGGGTAATTATCATGACGGACGCCGATGTCGACGGCGCACATATCGCGTCGTTGCTGATGACGTTTTTCTATCGCAAGCTGCCGCGGCTGATCGATGCTGGGCATTTATACTTGGCCCAACCGCCGCTATACCGGCTGACCCAGGGTGCCAAGTCAATCTATGCCATGGATGACGCCGACAAGGACCGGCTGATGCGTGGGTTCAAACAAGGCAAGGTGGAGGTTAGCCGGTTCAAAGGCCTTGGTGAAATGCCGGCTTCGGCGCTGAAGGAAACCACCATGGACCCCCGGCGCCGCACGCTGCTGAGGGTGGTCGTTCCACCCGATCGTGAGGACACCAATGCCATGGTCGAACGCCTGATGGGCCGCAAGCCGGAGCTGCGATTCCAGTTTATCCAGGAACGCGCCCGCAACGTGGCGGATGTGGATGTCTGAGACCGAAGGGGCTGACCCGCGCCTGACCACGATTGAAACGTGGCAACCGGGCGCGATCCTGGCAGCGTTGTGGGAGGGGCAGTTGGCCGCGGTCGCCGCTATCGGTCCGGCACTGCCCGCGCTGGAACGCGCCGCCGCCGCCGCCCTGCCCCGGCTGCAATTGGGAGGGCGGCTGGCCTATGCGGGCGCCGGCACGTCGGGCCGTATTGCGGCGCAGGATGGCGCAGAACTGGCACCAACCTTCGGCTTTAACCGTGTCGTGCTGCTGATCGCCGGCGGCGCCACAGCACTGGTCCAAGCGGTCGAAGGGGCGGAGGACCGCATCGACACTGCCCAGGCTGACGTGGCGACTCTGGGTCCGGCTGACGTCCTGATCGCAGTCGCCGCCAGCGGTCGTACGCCCTACACGCTGGCATGCGTCGCGGGTGCCCGGGCGGCGGGCGCGCTGACGATTGGGATTGCCAACAGCCCCGGCGCGCCGCTGCTGGATGCGGTGGAATATCCTGTGTTGCTACGCACCGGCCCCGAACCGGTCGCCGGGTCCACCCGGATGAAGGCGGGCACGGCGCAGAAGGTGGCCCTCAACTTGCTAAGCACGCTACTGATGATCGGTATGGGCCGGGTCTATCGCGGCCGGATGAGCAACATGGCTATAACAAACGACAAGCTGCGCGCCCGTGCCGTGGCGATGGTGCAGGAGCTGGCCAGGGTCGATCCGGCGGCGGCGGCGGCGGCGTTGCGAGCGACGGATGGCGACATGAAACAGGCCGTACTGCTGGCCGAACATAACGCAACGGGCGCTGCCCCGGCCCGTTCATAGGGCATGCCGGGACTCAATCTCCGCGTAACAGCCATCGACCTGCCACCCATCATGGCTGCCCATGCCTGGGCCGCCCGCTATGACGGCCGCCACGGACCGGCCATCGATCTGTGTCAGGCCGTGCCGGGCTATGCGCCGCACCCGGACCTGCTGGCCCACGCGGCCGTGGCAGCCAGCGACCCGGCCATGGCCAAATATGGCCCGATTGCCGGGGACCTGGCGCTGCGGTCCGCCTACGCCGGCACGCTTTCCGGTGTTTCCCCAGACCAGGTCGCGATTACGGCAGGCTGCAACCAGGCATTCTTCGTCACCCTGCTGACCATTGCCAGCGCCGGGGATAGCATCCTGCTACCGACACCGTGGTTCTGGAACCATCAACAAAGCTGCGACATGCTGGGCATCACGCCCCGGCCCCTACCGTGCGACGCCGAACATGGCTTTGTGCCCAGTGTCATGGACGCGGAGCGGCTAATCGACAGCACCACCCGCGCCATCGTCCTGATCAGCCCGAACAACCCGACCGGCGCCGTAAGCCCGCCCGAGACGATCGCGGCCTTCGCCGCCCTATGCCGCGACCGGGGAATTTGGCTCATTTTGGACGAGACCTATCGCGACTTTCTACCCGCCGGGCAGGATCGAGCGCATGCGTTGTTCGATGATCCCAATTGGGACGGGCACATCATCGGCCTGTATAGCTTTTCCAAGGCGTACTGCGTTCCTGGCTTCCGCTTGGGCGCTGTGACCACCAGCCCGGCCATGGTCGGCCACCTGACGAAGGCGCTGGATAGCCTGCATATTTGCCCGAACCGGGTGGCGCAGTCGGCGGTAGCGTGGGGGATCCGCGCGTTGTCGGACTGGCGCACGGCAAACCGGGATTTGATCAATGAACGCGCAAATCACCTGCGCCAGGCGTTCGCGTCCGTGCCGGAATGGCCCGTGGCGTCGCTGGGAGCGTATTTCGCATACGTCCGGCATCCGTATCGCGGAACGTCCTCTGCAGCCGTAGCAGAGCATTTGACAGCGGAACTTGGCGCTATCTGTCTTCCTGGCAGCGCATTCGGGCCAGGCCAGGAGGATTTCGTCAGGGTGGCTTTCGCCAATGCCGGGGCAGCGGCCCTTGACGAGTTGGCAGGCCGATTGCGGAAAGAATTGACCCTTCGATGCGTCGCCTGACCCGGCTACCTGGATAGGCATGGCGGTCGCCGCAGCGTGGCCCATTTGGGCCGTGTCGGCCGGGGCCGTTTTAGGGGGGATCGTGCGGCCGTTTGGGTGGCCGGAATGGGTCTGGGCGATTGCCGGGGTCGCTGCGCTCGTCGCCCTGCGACTACTTACTCCGATGGATGCCTGGCTCGGTTTGATGTCGGGGGTCGATGTGCTGCTGATCCTGACGGGCATGATGCTTTTAAGCGAGGTCGCGCGGCAGCATGGCTTGTTCACGTGGTTGGCAGCCTATGCGGTGGCGAAGGCGCGGGGCAGTGCGGCACGGCTATTCACGATCATCTACGCCGTGGGAATTGCGGTCACGGTGCTGCTATCCAACGATGCAACGGCCGTCGTTCTTACTCCCGCCGTTGCGGCAGCGGCGCGGTCGGCTGGGGTGCGGTCGCCCTTGCCATACTTGTTTGCGTGCGCGTTTGTGGCCAACGCCGCCAGCTTTGTATTGCCGATTTCAAACCCGGCAAACCTGGTCGTATACGGGTCCCACCTACCCCCACTTGCGCAGTGGCTACGTCTATTTTCAGTGCCGTCGGTGCTGGCCATCGGGATGACGTACGCGGTCCTGCGCTGGTCGCAACGCGCAGACCTCGTGCAAGGTATCGCGCCGTCGATCGACCGACCGCACTTGGCCCGGTCAGGACGTTGGGCGGCGGCGGGGCTATTGGCGGGGCCGCCGTATTATTCGGGGCGTCAGCACTCGGGCTACCGCTTGGCCCACCCACGCTTGGGTCGGCCGTGATATCGGCTGTCGCCGTGTCGGTACGCGAACGTCGGGGTCTGGTCGAACTGCTACGTGGCGTCGCGTGGGGCGTGCTGCCGCTGGTGGCCAGCCTATTCGTTATTGTCGCCGCGTTGGAGCAAACAGGCCTTGCGACCACGCTGGCGATAACCCTGTCCGGATGGGCACAGCAATCAGCCACCCGTGCGGCTGCATGGGCCGGCGTACTGGTGGCCATTGGTTGCAATATCGTCAACAACCTGCCAGCTGGGTTGCTAGCCGGTCGTGTTCTGCAACAGGGTAATCTTCCGCAGACAGTTCAGGCGGCGGTTCTTATTGGCGTCGACCTTGGTCCCAACCTCTCGCTAACGGGTTCGCTTGCAACCCTTCTTTGGCTCGCAGCACTCCGGCGGGAAGGCGTGACGGTAGGTGCCGTCCAATTTTTGCGGCTTGGCATTATCGTCATGACGCCAGCCGTTGTACTAAGTATCGCCGCGGTATTGGTAATGGACTAACGCTTTAACCCAACCCCAATGGGCGTCCGCGCAGCCAACAGGGCCGGTAGTGCCGCAGCGATCAGCCCGCCCGCCAATACGGCCAGTGCCAGCACCAGCTCCGGCCGGGCCAAGGATGGCGAAAGCGTCAGCCCGCCCGCGCGCCCAATCGGCCCGGCGGCGATCTGCGCGCCCAACCAGCCTAGCGCCAATCCGCCCACGACTCCTGCGGCCAGCACTGCCCCTAGCTCGAGCCATAACGCCCCCAGTACAAACCCCGGCGACGCCCCGATTGCGCGCAGCACGGCGTGGTCCCGCGCCCGGCCAGCGACAATCGCGCCAAACGCCAGGAATACCGCCCCGATCACCAAGGCTGCCGTCAGGTACACGATTGCCGACACCAGCGCCCGCGCATCGCCCAGCGTCCGGAACAGGCTGGCCAGCACCTCGCCCGGGAACACCGCCGTGCTGGTGGCCGAGCGATAACGCGCCCGTAATTGATACGCGCCGGCCAGGGTTTTGGGCTTCACCACCACCGCCGGCACGCCCGCGGGCAATTCCCACGGGGGCCCAACCCGCTCGATCCCCTCGGGATGACCATTGCCCAGGCCGTGTATCTCCCACACACTTTCGACTGCAACCAGGATCGCCCGGTCCCACGCCGTGCCGGTCGGCGGCAGCCGGCCCACGACTTTGGTCGGGCTTTCGCTGTGGTGGTGCGCCTCCCCAGCTTCGATCAGCCCATGCTGGGGCACGATCGTATCGCCCAGGCGTAGCGCCACGGCGGCACCAACCACCGCCTCCCCTTCCGCGCCAAACACCTTGCCTTCGGTCACGGTGCGGGTGCCGCCTTGGGTGACCAGGATGGGTGCGACGCCCAGGATGGGCATGCCGCGATAGGAGTCACCGAACGCAACTGGGGACGCCCAGGCGACGTCCGGATCAGCCATGATTTTTACCAGCACCGCCCCATCCAGCAGCGGTACCGTATCGGGTTGCAGATAGACGGATGTCAGCACCAACTGCGCCGCACTGCCGGGCGCACCGATCACGAGGTCAAACGGGTCCGCCGCGCGCGCTGCGGCCACGCGCACGCTACGCTCGATCATGCCAATGCCGGTGCCGACAGCGGTGGTTAGTGCGACCAGCAGCGCCATCGCCAGCGCAGCCCGCCAGCCCCGGCGCAACGCCGCACGCGCGACGGGCCACGGGTTCATCCTGCCTGCTCCAACCGTCCGCCTGACAGCGTCATGCGCGCGCCCATCCGGCTGGCCAGCGCCGGGTCATGCGTCGTGACGATCAGGGTGGCCCCCTGCTCTGCTGCCGCACGCAACAATAGCGTGGCGACCTGCTGGCCAGCGACGGGATCGAGGCTCGCGGTCGGCTCGTCGGCCAGCAAAACCGCCGGCTCCCTCAGCAATGCGCGGGCCAGGGCGACACGCTGCCGCTCTCCCCGGCTCATGACCGCCACGTCGGCGTGGGCGCCCACGTCCAGCGTGTCCAGCAGCTTCGCCCCGCGCGCCCGCTGGGCCGGGGTCGGGCGCGCCTGATCGAACAACGCGGGCAACAGGACGTTATCGAGCGCCGATAGGCCGTGCAGCAGGTGCATATCCTGGAACACCAGCCCAATCCGTTGCCGTCGCCACCCGTCCCGCGCGCCGTCGGTCATGGACCATATCGATACATCGCCCCACGACACCGATCCCGATGATGGCCGCTCCAGCCCGGCCAGCGCGTGTAGCAGGCTGGTCTTACCTGTACCGGATGGCCCGGTGATCGCCAGCGTCGACCCGGCGGCCACCTTTAGCACCGGCACGTCCACGATCGGCCCCACGCCCGGATACGCAATCGTAAGCGCGCGCACCGCCAAGTCAGACAAAGCGAACCCGTGCCTTCCGCAGCCGGGCCTGGCTGACAAAGCCGGAATTGGGATCGGTCCAAGACCCGAGTTCCAGCCGGCCCGTAACCTCGATCACCTCATTGGGTGCCGTCGGCTGCGCGTCATGCGCCAGGTACGCCACGACGATATCGGGCGGCCATTCGGCGTCGGACGAGCAGAAGGGGCACATGCTGAGCGGCTCCCGCGTCAAAACGAAAAAATCGGCCATCGCCTTGATGGGCGGCGCCATGAACCCGACCATCGTCGTGTCAGCACCCGCCAATGCTAGCGCCGCCGGCGAGAATTTAAGGCCCGTAACACCCCAGGATGAATACAGATCGGCAAATTTCAGCGATGCCGCCTGGGCCGGCAGCGCTGGCAGTATGGCCAGCCCGGCCAGCAATGCTCGCCGCCTAAGGACGGCCAAGCCCGAGTGCCTCGGCCATGCCGCGGAAGACGGTCGTGTTGTCGATGAAGCCATGAAACACCTCCGACCCAGGACCGGTCGCCCGCAATAGCGCGTCGTCGGCCGTGTGCACGTCCTGCTGCGCATCATGTGGGAGGTTGCCGGTACGAAGGACAGCGCCGGGCACGTTGTATTTGTCGTTGGCGACGAAAGGGCCGTTCGGACCATTGCGCACGGCCGGTACGCGGGGGCCGTCCATGCTGGGGCCAAACGTTTCGTAGTAGTCGGGGGTCGCGCCGTAACCGGTCATCAGCCGCCGTGACACGTTGACGTTTGGCGGATAGCCACGTGCGTCCGCCGGGTCATAATTCGGCTCGCGGGCTTCGGCGTAAGTGCCGACGCGGTCCCGGCCCTGCTCAGCCTTTTTTTCATCATCCACGGTGCCGAAAATACCCATGGCGTGGGTGTGGTCCGGCACCACGATCAGTAGCGTGTCATTGCGGTCGCCCATCCAGTCCATGACGACCTTCACTGTCCGGTCGAGCAGGATGGTGTCGTAATGCGACCGCTCCGCATCCAGTACGTGGCTGTACTTATCGATAAGGCCACTTTCGATCATCAGGTAAAACCCGTTCGGGTTCCGCTCCAGAACCTGCAATGCGGAGGCTACTTGTTCCGTCAGGTCCGGCTGATTTGGGAAGCGGGGCACGTTGCCCTTTTTCAGGTAAAACCGGTCCAGCGCGCCATCCATGTTACCGAGTGAAAACAGGCCCAGCAGCTTCGTCGTTTTTGGGTCGGCCGACGCCGCCAGACCTGCCGCATCTTCCGCAAAAGTATAGCCGGCCGCCTTATACGCCGCGATCATGTCAGTCTGGTCCCGGCGGCGCGATCCCGGCGTTGCTTGCGGCAGGAAACTGGCAGAACCGCCGCCCATCGTGACATCCGGCGCAAAGGCCAGCATCTGACCGGTGATCGGGATATAGTCCGACCGGCGGCGGGTATGGGCGAACACGGCGGCCGGTGTCGCATCTTGGATTTCGGTATTGGTCACGATGCCGACGGCCATGTTCAGCCGACGCTTCACAATCTCGCCCAGCGTTTCGACTTTCGGGTGGTCCAGCGTGCCTGCCGCGCGGCTGCCATACACGCCCAGCGCATTCGCAGCCGATTTATGCCCGGTGTTGTAGGCGCTGGCGCTGTTGGCGCTGTCGGTCACGATGCTGTCGGTGCCGGACGTGCCGACGGTCGCCATCATCGGCAGCGTGTCCATCTGCAGAGTGCGGCCGTACCGCCCCTCATGGATCCCGCCAAACAGGATCCGGGCGGCGGTGACGTTGGCCATCGTCATACCGTCCCCGATCATTAGGATCACGTTCTTGGCCCGGCGGGCGGCCGGTGCGGCGTAGACCGTCCATTTAACGCTTGCCGAATGATCGCCATCCGTTGCCACGACGGCGTAGTCGCCGGGCGTGTCGAGCACGACGTCCCGTAGTGTGATGGAGGACTGGTCCTTTCCATCCTCCCGCGCTGTCAGCGTCGCAGCACGGCCGAGGGCGTCGGCGTGATCGCGGCCATTCACCGTGACCTTGACCTTATTGGCGTCAACGACGCCCGCGAACTCGACCTTCAGGTCGAATTTGCTGCCGGCCAGGATCTCGGCCCGGTTCAGGGGATAAATGACTTGCGCCATCGCGGTGGTGGAAAGCAGGCCTACCGTCAGGCCCAGAACTGCGGCGCGCATCGCTATCTCCACCATTTGGTGTAGTCTTACGCCACGGCGGCACGGCCGGGCACCCCTTCACCAAAATGTCTTATTCGCGCCGGGCCCGGCCCTATATGCCGACGGGCATGATCGCGCGTCGCACTACCTTCCTGAGCTTGCTAACCGCGCCCTGGACGCGCGCCCGCGCCGCAACGTTGGACTTTTCCAACCTTTATGGTCCAACCACGGCCGCTGGCGTGCAGCTTACGCCCGGTGCCCTCGCCTTGGTTGGCACCCGCGTCACGATCCCGGGGTTTATGGCCCCCGCATTGAAGCCGGAGGCGGATTTCTTCGTACTCACCCGCACACCGACGTCAACCTGCCCGTTCTGCAACAGTGGTGCCGACTGGCCTGTGGACATTGTGTTCGTGCGGCTATCCCGGGCCAGCACCCCGATCGAACCCAGCTACGCCATCATCACGACCGGTATGCTGGAGTGGGGTCCGTCCGTGGATGAGGAAACCGGGTTCGTGAGCCTGGTGCGGTTGACGGATGCGGTCTGGGCGCGTGTGGCCAGCTAGAACGGTATTTCGTCGTCCAGATCGCCACCCTTTGCCGGTTCCCAAGATGGTGCCCCGCCACCGCCCGACCGTGCCGGGGCTGCCGCACGCTCCCGGGGCTGGTAACCGCCGCCAGACGCGCCGCCTGATGCGCCACCCGATGCACCGCCGCCGGCGTCGTCGCGGCCACTCAGGAATGTCATCACGCCATTAAACCGGGGGATGATGATCTCGGTCGTGAACTTATCCTGGCCGGACGCCTGATCGACCCACTTCCGGGTCTCGATTTTGCCCTCCAGGTACACGCTGGCACCCTTCTTCAGGTACTTCTCAGCATTCTCGGCCAGCTTCTCATCGCGGATGACAACGTTGTGCCATTCGGTCTTTTCCTTGCGCTCACCGCTCGCCTTGTCGTTCCAAGTCTCGCTGGTGGCCACGCTTATGTTCACGACCTTTCCGCCGTTCTGGAAGCTTCGCACCTCCGGATCCTTGCCGAGCCGTCCGACCAGGATGACCTTGTTTACCGTTCCCGCCATCGTCGTTCCCCTATTCTGACCCCACTATAACGCCGATTGCCTGGCCAGATAGGGCCCGCGGTGCCATATGCAGGTGTCGCACCCGTCCTCCAGGAATCATTCATGTCCGGCTACATCCGCGTCCGCGGCGCGCGCGAACACAACCTCAAGAACATCGACATCGATATCCCGCGCGACCAGCTGACGGTCATTACCGGGCTGTCGGGTTCTGGCAAATCGAGCCTGGCGTTCGACACCATCTATGCGGAGGGTCAGCGCCGCTACGTCGAGTCCCTATCCGCCTACGCCCGGCAATTCCTGGAACTGATGGGCAAACCAGACGTCGACAGCATTGAGGGCCTAAGCCCTGCCATTTCGATCGAACAGAAAACCACCAGCCGCAACCCGCGCAGTACCGTCGGCACTGTCACTGAAATTCAGGACTACATGCGCCTGCTATGGGCCCGGGTCGGCGTGCCGTACTCCCCCACCACCGGCGAACCGATCGAGGCGCAATCCGTCGCCCAAATGGTCGACCGCACACTGGCGATGCCGGAGGGGACGCGCCTGCTGCTCCTGGCCCCCGTCGTGCGCGACCGAAAAGGCGAGTACCGCAAGGAACTGGCCGATTTGCAACGCCGCGGTTTTACCCGCGTCAAAGTGGATGGCACGCTACACGACATCGGCGCCGTACCGGTCCTGAACCGTAAGACCAAGCATGAGATCGAAGCCGTCGTGGACCGGATCGTGGTCAAGGACGGCATCCAGACCCGGCTGGCCGATAGCTATGAGGCGGCCCTCGCCCTCGCAGACGGTATTGTCTACGCCGAAAATGCCGATACCGGTGCGCGGACCGTGTTCAGCAGCCGCTTTGCCTGCCCCGTCAGCGGCTTTACGATCGAGGAAATCGAGCCGCGGCTGTTCAGCTTCAACTCTCCCCACGGCGCATGCCCGGCATGTGACGGCCTAGGTGTCGAGCAGTTCTTCGACCCCGGCCTGGTTGTCCCAGACGAGCGGGTCAGCTTGGCCGAGGGCACCATCGCCCCCTGGTCCGGCGCGCAATCACCCTATTACGATCAGACCCTATCGAGCCTCGCCAAGCATTTTCGGGTTAGCACGCGCACACCGTGGCATGAGCTGCCGGAGCTTGCCCGCGACGCCATCCTGAACGGCACCGCCGACGAAATAACGTTCAGCTACAAGGACGGCGTTCGCGCCTACACGGTCAAAAAAGCGTTCGAGGGCGTGCTGCACAACCTGCAACGCCGCTGGAAAGAAACCGACAGCGCCTGGGTTCGTGAGGAAATGAGCCGCTACCAGGCTGACAAACCTTGCCACGTTTGCAACGGCGCACGGTTGCGGCCCGAGGCGCTGGCCGTCAAAATCGCCGGGCAAAACCTGGCCGAGGCAGCGGAGTTGCCGATCCGCCGGGCGCTAGATTGGTTTCGCGCCGCTGGTGAGACGCTAACCCCGCAACGGGCCGAGATTGCCGGGCGCATCCTGCGTGAGATTGTGGAGCGGTTGCAGTTCCTAGTCGATGTCGGGCTGGACTACCTGACGCTGGCCCGCGGCAGCACGACATTAAGCGGCGGGGAAAGCCAGCGCATCCGCCTCGCCAGCCAAATCGGCAGCGGGCTGACGGGCGTGCTGTATGTGCTGGACGAACCTAGCATCGGCCTGCATCAGCGCGACAATGAACGCCTGCTCGGCACGCTGCGGCGGTTAAAAGCGCTGGGCAACACCGTGCTGGTGGTCGAACATGATGAGGACGCAATCCGCGCTGCCGATTACCTGATCGACATGGGACCCGCGGCTGGCATGGCGGGTGGGCACGTGATCGCGACCGGCACCCCGGATGAGGTTGCAGCCAACCCGGCGTCCCTGACGGGCGACTACCTATCCGGACGCCGCGGCATTCCAATCCCGAAACGGCGGGAATACGACTTGAAACGCGCCATCCGCGTTGTGGGCGCCCGGGGCAACAACCTGAAAACGGTCACGGCCAGCTTCCCCCTCGGCACCTTCACCTGCGTCGCTGGCGTGTCGGGCGGGGGTAAATCCACGTTGGTGATCGACACGCTGTACAAGGCCGCGAGCCGCCGGCTGATGGGGTCTGGCGAGGGCCCGGCCCCGCATGAACGGATCGAGGGGCTGGAGTTCCTGGACAAGATCATCGACATCGACCAGTCGCCGATCGGCCGCACCCCACGCTCCAACCCGGCCACCTACACCGACCTGTTCGCCCCCATCCGCGACTGGTTCGCCGAACTGCCCGAAAGCCGAGCGCGCGGCTACAAATCCGGGCGGTTCAGCTTCAACGTGAAGGGCGGGCGCTGCGAATCCTGCCAGGGCGACGGGCTGATCAAAATCGAAATGCACTTCCTGCCAGACGTGTTCGTCACGTGCGACACGTGTAAGGGCCACCGCTACAACCGCGAAACGCTGGACATCAAGTTCCGCGGCCATTCCATCGCCGACGTGTTGGATATGACCGTGGATGAAGCTGTGCCGTATTTTAGCGCTGCCAACCGGATCCGCGACCGGCTGACGATCTTGCAACAGGTGGGACTGGGCTACATCAAGCTGGGCCAGCAGGCGACGACGCTATCGGGAGGTGAGGCACAGCGGATCAAGCTGTCCAAAGAACTTGCCAAGCGCGCCACGGGCCGCACGCTATATATCCTAGACGAACCCACCACGGGTCTGCACTTCGAGGACGTACGTAAGCTGCTAGAGGTGCTGCACGCGCTGGTGGACCAGGGCAATACGGTCGTGGTGATCGAACATAACCTCGAGGTTATCAAGACCGCCGATTACGTGCTCGATTTGGGACCAGAGGGCGGGGATGGCGGCGGCATGGTAGTGGCGTCCGGTACGCCGGAGGCCATTGCGATGACGCCGGGCAGCCATACGGGGCGGTTTCTGCGGCCGCTTCTACCCGTGCTGGCCACGGCGGCGCGGAAGAAAAAGCGCGCATGATCGGCAGTCTATGATTGTCCGGGCCGGACACATCGTCGCCCTACGCCTATTCGACATCGCCTACGCCATCGATTTACGCCGGGTCGAGGAAGTATGGGCGCGTCAGGCCGGAACCGCCAGCAGCCGCAGCCGGTTGCAGGCTACCCCCGAGAAGGCTGTCGCATTCGGCGTGCCGCCCGTCACGTTCGGGCTTGATACGGTTCATTTGCAAATGGGCCCGCTGGCCGCCACCGCCGCCGTGAGTGTCCGCGTGTATGATTTCGGCGTTGTTGCACTGTCGCTACGCGTGCCGACCGTCGACCTCGATTGGGCCGACTACACGACCCTGTTCAACGCCGTCGACGCCCATGTCGGCACCGATAGCGACGGACGGCTTTGGGAGGGCTTTCTGGCCCGGGTGCGAAGTTTGCTGGCGGAGGCGCTGGTCCGCCCAAGCACCTCCGCGATCGAAGAGGACTACATGATCGGCACTGTCCACGCCTTCGACACGGCGGTTGTGGGCGCGTTGCAGGACCAGATGGACCTGGTGCCGCTGTTGTCGGGTGAACAGCGCGCGCTGTCCGACGGTGCCCGGCGCGACCTGCTGCGGCAGAGCTTTTCGTACTACACCGACGATCTGGTGGTCGTGACCTGGGACCGCTCCTTCATCTACGAGCCGCGCGGCGATAGCGACGTGGCGGACGTGCTGGAGGTAGCAAACGCGCAGCTATTGGAGATGCGGTACTATGACGAACTACTGGATGATGAGCTGCCGCGCATGTACAAGCTGGTGGCCACGACCCGCAGCACGCTGAACGTCCTGCTGCCGCGCCGGTATGCCGATCTGGCCCGCCAGCTTTATACTTTGGTGGCAGAGGTTACGGAGCTGACGGAGAAAGTCGATAATGCGTTGCAGGTAACGGAAGACGTGTACTTGGCGCGTGTCTATTCGTCGGCCCTGGACCTGTTTCGGGTACGGACCGTAAGCGCCGCCGTAAATCGCAAGTTGGCCATCATCCGCGATACGTATGCAGCGCTGTATGACGAGGCGAATAGCTCCCGCGCCGGACTGATGGAGACGCTGATTATCGTATTGATCGCGGTCGAGGTAGTGTTGGGGTTGGTACGGCGCTAACCCAAACCGCGCCACAGCAACTCGGCCCCCAGCACCACCAGCCCGGCGAAGAAGCACACCCGGAACAGCGGCGCAGGTACCCGACCGCGCAACCAACCGCCGGCCGCCATGCCCAGCATCGCTGGCAGCACTGCCAGGGCCGAAGCGCCAGCCCCCCGCCACGGCAGCGCCCCGTGCCAAGCCAGCCCGATCGCCAGCGCGACCGTCGACACCGTGAACGACAGCCCGAGTGCCTGGACCAGCGCGTCCCGTTCCAGGCCGAGCGAGGCGACATATGGCACCCCCGGCACAACAAACACGCCCGTCGCCCCGCCCACAAACCCAGTAAGCGCGCCCACGACCGGCCCGGCCCAGCGCTCCGCCGTACTTGGTACGCGCAAGTGCAGCTGCGCCAAGCCGACCAGCCCGTATACGATCAGCGCCCCGCCCAACCCGGCCAGCGCACCCGTGGCGTCCGACCCGGTCAGCAGGCCAACCCCCAGCCACGTACCCCCGACCACGCCCGCGAATAATGGCCACAGCCGGGCGACTAGTGGCCGCAATGCCGGCCCGGCCAGAAGCTGACCAACGTTCGTCACCATCGAGGGCAGCAGCAGCAACACCGCAGCCTCGGCCGGCGGCATGATCAGGCCCAGCAGGCCCATGGCGATTGTGGGCAGACCAAGGCCGATCATGCCTTTTACCAGCCCCGCCAACACAAACACCGCGGCCACGACCGCGACCTGCCCGGCCGTCACAGCCAGGCCATACGCGCCACCGCCAACTTGTCCCCCAGTCCCCGTGCGAGTGGAAAGACTGTCCGCGCCAGATCGCGCCGGGCGAGGGCGGCCAGAAGCACCGCCGAACGTATGGCGCGCGGAACGGGTGCCGCGTGCAGCCAGTTTTGACCCTCTGCCCGGGCTGTGTCGACGCCGCCGGGGGGGAGCAACGACCGTTCCTGTCGCGCCAGTGCCGGAGCCGCGCGGATCAGGCCCGCCGCACCATAAGCGGCCCCCAACGCGCGGACACTGGGTTCGTGCACCTGATCCATCCCCAACGCATTTCCAGCCGCCACGGCAACAGCACCCGCGGTGCCCAGCACATAGACCCGCCAGGCGTCTAGCGTTTCGAGGCCGTCCACCTCCAACTCGCGCCCGTCGACTATCGCCAGCAGGTCCGGTGCCCGCAGCAAACCAGCATCCAGCGCCTGGCCCAGCGGCTCAGCCACCTCATGCCGGCGGCGGGCACCCTCCACCACCTCACGCCACCACTGCCAGCGGATCATCGCCGCCATGGGTTCGCGCACAACGTCCCGCGCCCGGGCGAGCTCATGATTGAAGGCGTACAGGGCGAACAGCGCCTCCCGCCTGTCCGCGGGGGCGAATAATGCGGTCAAGAACCGGTCGGGATCGTGTTTTTGAACAATGGTGCCGACCGGTGAGAGCATAGATGCGACATGGCGGGGGCCGGCTATCTGCGCAAGCTTGCCGCAATGCTTGACGGTTCAGGGAGCCGTCCGCATGGTGCGGCCCTCGTTGATAAGGAACGCGCCATGGCCTTCGAACTCCCGACCCTACCCTACTCGCATGACGCGCTGGCCGGTGCAGGCATGTGTCAGGAAACGCTGGAACTGCATCACGGCAAGCACCACCAGGCGTACGTCACGGCGCTGAACGGTTTTGTGGAAAAGACCCCGGCGCTGGCGGGCAAGTCGCTCGATGAGATCGTGCACATGAGCTACAATCAGCCCGACATGGCGCCGGTGTTCAACAATGCCGGGCAGCATTGGAACCACATCCTGTTCTGGCAAAATATGTCCCCCACCGGCGGCAAGATGCCCGGCGCGCTGGAGAGCAAGATCACCACCGATTTCGGCAGCGTGCAGGCATTCAAGGACGCGTTTAAGGCGGCCGCGACCGGGCAGTTTGGCAGCGGCTGGGCCTGGCTGGTGCAGGGTGCGGATGGCAAGCTGAAAATTGCCAAGACTCCGAACGGCAGCAACCCACTGGCCACCGGTGAGGGTAAGGCGCTGCTCGGCTGCGACGTGTGGGAGCACTCCTACTACCTGGACTTCCGCAACCGCCGTCCGGATTACGTGACGAACTGGCTGGATAAGCTGGCGAATTATGAGTTCGCGGCCGCTCAGCTGGGCTAACGCGGCGATGCCCGGGCCGGTGGCAAACCGGCTGGCGGGGCTCGCGGCTTTGTCTATTGGGCTCGGCACCGCGCATGCCGAGCCCAAAACCGGCGTCGCGGGCGTTCCCTTCAGCCCGGGATACAACGCCTGCATGGATCGCAGCGCGGGCGATTTAGACACCCGCGACTGCGCGTAGGCCGAAGCCAGGCAGTGGGATCGCCGGCCTACCGCCCGCTACGCACGGATCATGGCGTCCGGCGCGATCCCGGTTGACGGACAGATCCCGCTTTGGGGTGGGCAGCGCGTGTGGATTTCCTAACGCTACGCGGCCCGTCCATCCGATGCCGAGCTTGACGGCGCTGGATGGACCGCTTTCCCGCGTGCTGGCCGCAGACTGATAGCTTACGTTGACGGCCGAGCGCGCCGCCCGGATCGACTATTTTTTGCTTCAATAGCGCCCCGCCGCTAGGCCTTCGCATCATTGGCCGCCACCGGCTTCACCACGCTCCCGATCGTCTCCCGCAGCACCGTCACACGCACGTTCGGCGCGATCTCCACCTCAATCTCGTCCGAGCCCTCCCGCACCTTTTGCACCACGCCGATGATCCCGCCGCCCGTCACCACGCGGTCGCCGCGGCGCAACGAACCCAATGTCGCCTTCAGCTCTTTCTGACGTGTCTGCTGCGGACGGATCAGCAGGAAATAGAACACACCGAAAATCAGGATCAGCGGCAGGAATTGCGTAACGTTGGCCATCAGGCTCCCGGCGGCGTCCTGGGCATAGGCGGGTGAGATGAACATAGGGCAGAACCTTGGGTTGCGGTGGCGTGGGCGGGACCATAGTTTGCCGCGGTTTCCCGTCAACACACCGTCTGGACAATCAATGAACGAAGCCCTGCTGACCCGTATTGCCGACGCGCTGGAGCGGCTGGCCCCGCGCCCGCCGGGTCAGCCGGACCTCACCGCTGCAGACGCCTTTGTCTGGCACCCGGCGGGGGCGCGTCTGACACCCGTGTACGCCGTCGCCCGCGTCGACCTATCGCTGCTGGTTGGAATCGACCGCCAAAAACAAATCCTGCTCGACAACACCACCCGCTTCACCCGCGGCGCACCGGCCAACAACGCCATGCTCTGGGGTGCCCGCGGCATGGGCAAATCGAGCCTGGTAAAGGCCGCACATGCCGCGCAACCGCCGGGCACGCTGGCCCTGATCGAAATCCATCGTGAGGACATACGCACCCTCCCCGACCTGCTCACGATCCTACGTGCCCAAACCCGGCGCTGCCTGATCCTGTGCGACGATCTGTCGTTCGAGAAGGAGGATAGCGACTACAAGGCGCTGAAATCCGTCCTGGATGGCGGCATCGAGGGCCGGCCCGACCACGTCCTGTTTTACGCCACCAGCAACCGCCGCCACCTGATGCCGCGCGATATGATCGACAACGAACGGTCGTCGGCGATCAACCCCGGTGAGGCGACGGAGGAAAAAGTCTCGCTCAGCGACCGATTCGGCCTATGGCTTGGCTTCCACGGCGCTGGCCAGGATGATTATTTCACCATGGTGGAGGGCTATGCCGCTGCAATGGCACTGCCGATCGCGCCGGACGCATTGCGGGCGCAGGCGGCCGAGTGGTCCATCACTCGCGGTGCACGCAGCGGCCGCGTCGCGTGGCAGTTCATCCAGGACCTGGCCGGGCGGCTCACGCAGCCCTAACGCGTTTACGCGGCGTTTATGCGGGCGCTGCCATAAGCAGATCGCGCCTTTACGCGTGGCCGGGCGATAAACCTGTTTCGATCTTAGGGGGCACCATGCTCGATCTACTTTCCGCGATGCTCGGCACCGGCGGCGTTCTACTTATGGCCGGCTATGCGTGGCTGTGTGAGCGCATCTAATGCTCGATTTAATTCTGGGTGCAGCCGTCTCGGCCGGACTGTTCGGTTACCTAATCTGGGCCCTTATCCGCCCGGAGGATTTTTGACATGACCGCGATTGGTTGGGCGCAAATCGCGCTCGTAGTCAGCCTCGTCTTCATCGCGGCCGTGCCCGGCGGCCGTTATATGGCGGGCGTGATGCAGGGACGCGGCATGGCTGCCGACCGTGCCTTGCTCAGCCTGGCCGGTGCAAGCGCGCCCATGACCTGGCGCGGCTACGCGGCGGC
>JAYVTX010000102.1:0-24895 GCA_043788425.1 Rhodospirillales bacterium | reverse complement strand
CTTGATGATGCTGTCTGCCTTCAGTAACTCTGAAACCATTCATATCGCGGCCTACAGCCATCTGCTTGATACCATTGGTATGCCCGAACTGGAATACTCTGCGTTCCTTGAATATAAGGAGATGAAGGACAAGTTCGACTACATGCAGACGTTCCGTGCGGACAGCAAGCATGAGATTGCCAAGACCCTTGCCGCGTTCGGCGCCTTTACGGAGGGGCTGCAGCTATTCGCCTCGTTTGCGATCCTGTTGAACTTCCCGCGTTTCAATAAAATGAAGGGCATGGGCCAAATTGTCTCCTGGTCCGTCCGGGATGAGACGCTGCATTGCCTCTCCGCCATCCGGCTGTTCCGCACCTTTGTGCAGGAGAACCCGGAAATCTGGACGGAGACCCTAAAGCAGGAGCTGTACGAGACATGTAGCACCATCGTTCTGCATGAGGACGCGTTCATCGACCTTGCGTTTGAACAGGGTCCGATCGAGGGTTTGAATGCGGCGCAGGTCAAGCGCTACATCCGCTATATTGCTGACCGGCGGCTGGTACAGTTGGGCCTGAACGAGCTTTATCACGTCGAGGAGAATCCGCTCCCGTGGCTCGATGACATGCTCAACGCGGTCGAACATGCCAACTTTTTCGAAAACCGTTCGACAGAGTACAGCCGGGCATCCACCCAGGGTACGTGGGAAGAGGCGTTTGCCGGCCATGTATTTGAAACGATGCAACCCCGGGGTTCGATCGAGTTGTTCGCGCTTAAATAGGACGTACAACGCCTGGACAATCATGCGACATGACGGTCTAAGTTGGCGTAGCTACGGCGGAGGTTTCAAATGGCGGCCAAGGCTTTTGATCCAATGGCCGAAACGCTGTTTGATCCTTCGCGCGATGCTGTAGGAGTTCCGCGTCACACGCGCCGGTTGTCCGACAAGGTTCTTGTTGCCTTTCACCATGCTTGCGACACCTCTGATCTCGAGGTGGCGGAGCATTTGGTACGCGTTCTGGAGTTGATGCTGTCGCGGCGTCCGTCGGTTACGGACGGAAACCGCCGACGAGGTATGGAGAGCTTAGTCGCCGCGCATGAGCGGTTGTGGCATCTGCGCCATCCGGAGACGCTCGACTGACAATTATGGGCGCACACCCGGCTTCCCGGGTACTGTTCATCACGTCGAATCGGATCGGCGATGCGGTAATTTCGTGCGGGATCTTGAGCCATCTGATCGAAACAATGCCAGACTGCCGCATCACGGTTGTTTGCGGTCCGGTGGCTGCCGGCGTGTTTCAACGCATGCCTAATCACGAGCAAACCATCCTATTTGAAAAGCGGCGATATGACCGGCACTGGTGGCTGCTATGGCGGCAGGTGGTTGGCACACGTTGGGACCTGGTGGTTGATTTGCGCCAATCTGCTATCGCCTACGTACTCCGTACCCGGCGGCGGGCGGTAAAGCGCCGGGCAACGGGGGGCTTACGCAAGTTCGAGCAGCTTGCCGCCACGATCGGTGCCAGCCCGGCACCGTTACCCGTTGTCTGGACGGCGTCAGCAGACCGGGCGCGTGCGGCCCTGCTGTTGCCCAAGCACCCCGTGATCGGGTTTGGCCCCACGGCAAACTGGCCGCCAAAAGCCTGGCCGCCGCAGCGTTTTGCTGCCCTCTATCACGCCCTGCTGGAACGGCTACCAGGGGCTGTTCCAGCCGTTTTTGGCGGGCCGGGTGCGCAGGAGCGGGCGATGGCCGCGCCCCTGCTTGGCCTGCTCCCTGGTGCCATCGACCTGTGCGGAGCGCTGACCCTACCCGAAGCCGCAGCCTGCCTGCAGCGCTGTGCCCTGTTCGTTGGTAACGATTCGGGCCTGATGCACTTGGCTGCGGCCGCCGGTACGCCCACGGTTGGGCTGTGTTCCACCACACGGGATCGCGCGACGGAGATGGCGCCCGCCGGGCTTCATGCCGCATGGGCGTTGGGGGATGGCGATACTATGCAGGATCTAACGGTGCAGGATGCGCTCCGGGCAGCATTAGCACTACTGGATCAGGCCGGCCCCGATCAAGCCTGACGCAAGACCGGCCCGCGGGACCATACCCTGTAAGTGACCGCAACCGCCGCCGCCTGCACCGCTACAATCAGAATTACCGGCCCAGGCCATCCAAATAGCCGCCACAACACAGCCGGCACAACGCTGCCCAACGCGCCACCGGCGTAGTAGCTGGTGACGTATAGCCCAACGGCGGTCGATCGCGCCTGCCGGGCACTGGCCGCCACATGGCTGATCGACAGTACCTGTTCGGCGAAAAACCCGGCGACGGCTATGCTGAGCCCAACCAAGATGAAGCCCAAGCCCGGCACCAATGAAATCAGCAGCCCGGTAACGCCCAGTGTGGCCGCCGCCATGTGGGTCCAGCGCCGGCCGATCCGCAAAGCCAGCCGGGTCGCGAACGGGGTTGCGACGACGCCGGCCAAATAGATGACGAACACATTCCCCAGCGCCGCCGGACCCATGCCGTATTGCGGACCAGCCAAATGCAGCGTCACAAACGTAAATGCACCAACCATGCTGAACAGCACGGAAAAGCCGACGGCACAGGTCGACATGACCTGCGGATTAGTGAACTGGTCGCGAAAGCCTTCAATCGACCCGCGCCAGCCAAGCGTCGGGCGGAACCGCCGCTCTGCCGGTAGGCAAACGGTGATCGTCAACGCGCAAGCCATTGTAAATGCCGCAAGTACGGCGAATGCCGGTCGCCAGCCCAGCAACTCCGTCAACCAGCCGGAGGCGAAGCGGCCGAAGAACCCGCCGACGATCCCGGACATCGCGTAGATGCCAGTGACCCGCGCCGCCTCTGCCGGCTCCAGCTCCTCCGCAACATAGGCCACGGTAATGGCAAAAATGAATGGCAGCATCAGGCCCTGGACAAATCGTGCCACCACAATCCAGTCAAAGGTTGGCGCAACGGCGATGGCCAGGCCCGGCACGGCGACCAGAAGGCTTGC
Organism: Rhodospirillales bacterium; assembly: GCA_043788425.1. GTDB lineage: Bacteria > Pseudomonadota > Alphaproteobacteria > Acetobacterales > Acetobacteraceae > JANPPS01. The sequence goes on along the minus strand of JAYVTX010000102.1, from coordinate 21,914 downwards.
GGTTACAATCAGCCTGCGGCGGCCAAACCGGTCACTAAGGCCCCCCACGAACGGTGCCACGCAAGCGACCGCCAGCAGGGTGGCCGTCAGGGTCAGGCTCGCATGCGCTGCGTCGGTCCCGAAGACTTGAGCAAACGTCGGCAGCAACGATTGCGGCGCGTACAGGTTTACGAAGCTCACGACCCCCGCGGCGGCAACCGCCGTTCGCCGCCGATCCCAGATCACGCCTAGCCCCGGCCTTGCAGAATCGGACCGCACGCAGCGGGCAGGCGGACGGGTGTGGGCGGCCGGGCTGCAAAGGCTGGTGACGGCGGGGCGTCGAGCCGGTCAAACCACCATTGCAACGATGCGTCGCAGCCATCGCCCGGCGGCGGTGGGGCCTGGTCCGCGCATTCGTTCTCCCCGGCCGGGCAGCGAAAGTGGATGTGCATATGCGCCGCGTGCCCATACCAGGGGCGGACCTGCCGCAGCCAGGACCGGTCGCCGGTCACTGTCAGGCATAGCTGTCGTTTGATGGCCGCGTTGACCAGCACGCGGTCTGTCCCCGGCAACGTAGCTGCCAGTCGTATCAGTGTCGCATGGCCCGCGTTCCAGCGCGACAGCTCGATCCCGCGCTGGTCGGCACTCACCAGGCTCGCGACCTCAATCCCATCGCGTTGCAGGACTGACAGCCGCGGCTTGGGCTGGGTGTCGAGCCATACGTCGGCATCCAGCCCAACCATGTGGCTAAGGTGAACGCCGGCCGTTGGTCCCCCGAACCGGCGCGAGATGTCGTTCATATAAAGTACGGGCAACCCAGCCTGCTGTGCCCGTAACGCCAGCAGTTGCAGCGATGCGATCGTCTCCGGATGTCCCCAATACGTGCTGTGGCTGGCCCTAATGGTCTCATAACCCGGGCCTTCGGACGGTAATTCGACCGCGCCCGCGATGCAGCCGCCGCCGGGTCCGCTGACGATGCGTGGCTCCGCAGCCGCCAAGACTGGAAGCATTAGAAGTGCGAGAAGCAGTCTCATCCGCGGCCGGTGTAGGGCATGGCCGTCGCCATCACGGTCATGAACAGCACATTGGCGCCCGGCGGTTGGTTGGCCATGTGCAGCACCGCCGCGCCGGCCTGCGACACGTCCATCCGTGGCTCTACTGCCATCCGCCCATCGGCTTGCGGTACGCCGTCGTTCATTCGCTCCGTAAGAGGGGTCATTGCGTTGCCGATATCGATTTGCCCGGCCGCGATACCGTAGGGCCGCCCATCCAGCGCCAAACACCGCGTCAGGCCGGTGATGGCGTGCTTCGTCGTGCTGTACGGGATTGAGTGCGGGCGCGGGACGTAAGCTGACAAACTGCCGTTATTGATGATCCGCCCGCCCTGCGGGTCTTGCCGCCGCATCAGCCCGAATGCCGCCCGGGCGCACAGAACGCTGCCGATCAGGTTGACCGCCACGGTGTCTAGGAACGTTTCGACTGGTAGCTCATCGATCGGCACGGCCGGTGCGCTGCGGCCGGCATTGTTGAACAGCAGATCAAGCCGGCCGTGCTGCGCGGCGTGGGTGGCAAAGATGCGCTCAACCTCGGCCGGCACACCGACATCGCCTGCCAGCACCGTGGCCTGGCCAGACCCGGCTGTTTTCTGCAACGCATCGGGCCGGCGACCCACCAGTGTCACGTGCCAGCCGGCGTACATCAGCGCATGCGCCGCCGCCCGGCCGATGCCGCTGCCAGCGCCGGTAACTAATGCAAACTTCATAGAAACTGCCCCCGCAGAAAGCCCAGGGCCGGCCATGGCGTCCAGCTGCGTGGCAGGTCGGACGGGCGTACAGCCGCCACTGTATAAACCGGGATGGGTTGCCGGCAGCGTTGGTATAGTGCGGCGTAGGCGCGGATTTGCTGCTCCCGCCAGGCACGGTCGGCCATCGCACGCTCCTTGCTGTGAAAGATCTCGGCCACCCGGGACGCCCGGCCCACTTGCGCCATCACGGCCCATAGTGTGTCGTCCCGGCGCTTGAACTCGACCACCGATGCCATTCCTAATTGTTGGCGGAAACCGGTGAGGGGGCAAGCGGGAATGCCACTGGAGGGATCGCCATGCCGCTCGACGACGCCACGCCCACCCGGGCGCTGAATGTGCTGGGGGGCGTGCTGCAAACCTGCTCGCTTGATCCGCGCACCGGGTTCACCCGCTCCGGCTGCTGCGAAACCGGGCCCGAGGACCAGGGCAGCCACACCGTCTGTGCGGAGGTGACGGCGGCGTTTCTGGCGTTCAGCCGGGGCCGCGGCAACGACCTCAGTACGCCGCGGCCAGAATACGGCTTTGTTGGGCTAAAACCCGGCGACCGCTGGTGCCTATGCGCGTCCCGTTGGCAGGAGGCGCTGGTGGCCGGCTGTGCGCCGCAAGTCGTGCTGGGTGCCACCCACCAGGCGGCGCTGCGCCATTGCCGGATGCAAGATTTGCAGGCGCACGCGATCGGATGAGGGCCTTGGTCACAGGCGGGGCCGGCTATGTCGGCAGCCACTTGGTTCTACTTCTGACTGGGCTGGGCCACACCGTTGCTGTGCTGGACGATCTGCGACAGGGCCACCGCGCCGCGCTGCCAAATGGGGTGCGGCTGGTTATTGGCCCGGTCGATGGCCCGGCGCTGGAGCCGTTATTAGCCGAAGGCTGGGACACGGTTTTTCACTTTGCCGCCCTGAGCCTGGTTGGCGAAAGCATGGCGGCGCCGATGCGCTATTTGCAGGAGAATGCAGGCGCCGGGCTACGTCTGATCGACGCCTGCGCCCGCAATGGCATAAGGCGGTTTGTGCTCAGCAGCACGGCCAACGTGTTCGGCGAACCGGCACGGACCCCCATCGATGAGGACGCGGCGCTGGCCCCATCCTCACCATACGGCGAGAGCAAGCTGATGCTGGAACGTGCGCTATTCTGGGCGCAGCGCCAGGGGCTGCACAGCGCAAGCCTGCGCTACTTCAATGCCGCCGGCGCGGATCCGGACGGGCGGCTGGGTGAGGACCATCGGCCGGAGACGCATCTGATCCCGCTCGTGATCGACGCGGCGCTGGGCCGGCGCGGGCCGCTCGATGTGTACGGCACAGATTATCCGACGCCGGACGGGACCTGCATCCGCGACTATGTCCATGTGTCGGACTTGGCCGCCGCGCATTTGGCCGTGTTAGACCGCCTGGCGGACGGCAACGCCACCTATAACGTCGGGACCGGGCAGGGACACTCAGTGCGGAACGTCATTGCCGCTGTGGAGCAGACGCTCGGCCGGCCGGTGCCGGTTCGAAACATGCCGCGTCGGCCCGGCGACCCGGCAGTACTGGTCGCCAGCGCTAGACGTTTGCGGGCTGAAACCGGGTGGGTGCCGCGCTTTCCGGACCTGAATACGATCGTACACCACGCGGCGGCGTGGCGCGTGGCCAACCCGGATGGTTATCCCCTGGATTAGGCTGCCGCTGCATCGTAGGCTTCCGGGAAAATACGGAGGCGATCAGATGTTGCAGCGTCGTGCGGTCCTGGCTGGAAGCGCCGCCCTAGCCCTGCCCAGCGTCGGTCGTGCGCAAAAAGCGAGCACGCTGCGCTTCATTCCGCAGGCCGATCTTACGGTTCTGGACCCGATGTGGACCACGGCCTATGTCACCCGCAACCACGGGTTTATGGTCTACGACACCCTTTTTGGGCAGAACGCCCGCTACGAGCCGTCGCCCCAGATGCTGGAGGGCTTCACGACGGAGGCGGATGGGCTCACCTGGCGGCTCAAGCTACGCGATGGCCTGCGGTTCCATGATAACGAACCGGTCCGCGCGCGCGACTGCGTTGCCAGCATCAACCGCTGGGGCAAGCGCGACGCGTTTGGCGGCAAACTTATGGAACTGACGGACGAACTGTCGGCGGCCGATGACCGCACGATCGTATTCCGGCTGAAGCGCCCGTTCCCGCTACTGCCGAGCGCGCTGGCCAAGACGCCGGGCTTCCTGCCGGTCATTATGCCGGAGCGGATCGCCATGACCGACCCGTTTACCCAGGTGACGGACATGACCGGCAGCGGCCCGTTCCGGTTCAAGGCCGATGAGCGCGTGCCCGGCGCTCGCATTGTTTATGAAAAATTCGACGGCTACCGCCCGCGGGAAAGTGGCGTGACCGATTGGACGGCGGGTCCGAAGCAGGTCCATTTCGACCGGGTAGAGTGGACCGTGATCCCCGACACAACCACGGCCGCACAGGCGCTGATGAATAACGAGCAGGATTGGTGGGACTACGCCAGCGCCGACCTGATGGGCATGCTCGGCCGCGCGAAGGGCGTAAAGGTCGTGGTGCAGGAGCCGTCCGGCCAGATCAGCATATTGCGGATGAACCACCTGCAGCCGCCGTTCAACAACCCGGCCATCCGTCGCGCGATGGTGGCCGCGGTCAGCCAGGAAGACGTCGTGACAGCCGTGGTGGGCGCTGATCCCACGATGTACCGCACCGCTGTCGGCTTTTTCTGCCCGGATACGCCGATGGCCAGCACGGTCGGGATGGAGGCACTGACGACCCCGCGTGACATGACCAAAGTAAAGGCGGCGTTGGCGGCGGCTGGCTACCGGAATGAGCGCGTGGTGCTGATGGCGGCCACTGACTTCCCGGTTCTGAAAGCGATGGCAGACGTCACGGCCGATATGATGAAGCAGGCTGGCCTCAACGTCGATTATCAGGCGACGGATTGGGGCAGCGTGATTGCCCGCCGTGCCAAAAAGGATCCGGTCGACGCTGGTGGCTGGAGCGCATTTTGTACGGCCTGGGCCGGGACGGACCACGCTAATCCGGCCGGGCACCTTAGTTTGCGCGCTAACGGCGACGCCGCCTGGTTCGGCTGGCCCAGTGACCCTGCGATCGAGGCTGCGCGCGATAAGTGGTTTGAGGCCGATAGCGTACCAGCGCAGGCGGCCTTGTGCGCAGACATCCAGCGGGCGGCGTTTCAAAGCGTGCCGTATGTGCCGATGGGCCAGTACTTGCAGCCGACGGCGTACCGCGACAGCCTGACCGGCGTGTTGAACGGCTTTGCGCTGTTTTGGAATGTCCGCCGGGCGTAGGGGAACGGCGCGCGAGGAGACGGCGGTTCCTCATGCGATACGCGTCAGAACTGACACCGGTTGAAGCCTGGCTTGGCGTTTGCATTGACCGTCTGGACCGATGCAGTCTTTGCATTAGTTGTTGAAAGTAGAATCCGGCAGGGTGCGCGGGCTCTATCGTTGGGAGGATCGCTTATGCGCCGTCGTTCACTACTTGCCGCCAGTGCCGTAAGCCTCGCTATGCCCAGCATCGGGCGGGCGCAGGCGTCACGCGTGCTGCGGTTTGTGCCGCAGGCTAACCTGTCGAGCATGGATGCGATCGCGGGTACACAGTACGTTGTGCGCAACGCGAGCCTGCTGGTGTGGGATACGCTGTTCGGCATCGACGCAGACCTCGTGCCGCATCCGCAAATGGTCGAGGCGTTCGAGAACACCGATAACGGCCTCACCTGGACGTTCAAGCTACGCGCTGGGCAAAAATTCCATGACGGCGAGCCCGTGTTGGCCAAAGATGTCGTGGCCAGCCTGAACCGCTGGATGGTGCGCGACACCATGGGCCAGCGGATCAAGTCGGTTTTGCAGGAGATGGTTGCTGCAGACGACCGCACTGTGCGGCTACGCTTGAGCGCGCCCTTTCCAAAGATGCTGTTTGCACTCGGCAAAAATAATGCGCCGGTCGCGGAGATCATGCCGGAGCGGATCGCCAAGACCGACCCGTTCACGTTGATTGCCGAGTATGTCGGCTCCGGCCCGATGAAGTTCAAGCGGGATGAGTGGAATCCCGGTTCGCGCGCCGTGTTCGAGCTGAACCGCGATTACCAACCCCGGTCCGAAACGGCGAGTTGGCTGGCTGGCGGCAAGCGCATGAACTTCGACCGGATCGAGTGGCTGATCCTGCCCGACGACGCGACGAAGGCGGCGGCACTACAGAATAATGAGATCGATTGGTGGGAAAATCCGGTCCCCGACCTGGTTCCACTTCTCAAAAAGGCCCGGGGTGTAACGGTCGACATTGCCGATCCGCTGGGCAACATCGGCAGCTTCCGCATGAACCATCTGCATCCGCCGTTTAACGACGTGCGCGTGCGGCGGGCGGTTATGATGGCGCTAAGCCAAGAAGACTACATGCGCGCCGTCGTTGGTGACGACACGGCGTTGTGGAAAACGCTGCCCAGCTTCTTCACGCCGGGCACGCCCGCCTACACGGAGGCTGGGGGCGATCTGCTCAAAGGTCCGCGCCGGATTGAGGACGCGAAGAAGCTGCTGGCCGAAGCTGGCTATGACGGTACGCCCGTTGTGTTGTGCGTGGCTACCGACGTGCAGATTACAAAGGCGCAGGGCGACATCACCGCCGACCTGTTGAAAAAAATCGGCATGAAGGTCGATTACCAGGCTCTCGATTGGGGCACCGTTGGCGCCCGCCGCGCGAAAAAGGACCCGCCCAGCGCCGGCGGCTGGAACATCTTCCACACCTGGCATGCGGGTGCGGACTGTATCAACCCGGCACCCTACACGGCGTTCGACGCTGGTGGGGACAAGGCCTGGTTCGGCTGGCCGAAGTCCGACGCGGTGCAGGAGGGTATTTCGGCCTGGTATAACGCGCCGGACGCCACTGCGGAAAAGACCGCCATGGATAACGTGAACCGTGCCGCGATGGAGTTCGTGACCTACCTGCCGACAGGCTTCTTCCTGGGCTATCAGGCGTGGCGGAACAGCGTGTCGGGTATCGCTAAGGCACCGTTCCCGGTGTTCTGGGATGTGAAGAAGGCCTAATGGCGGCCTATCTCTCCCGCCGGGTGCTGGCGACAATCCCCGTCATGCTGTTCGTGGCGTTGTTCGTGTTCAGTCTGCTGTACATCGCACCCGGCGACCCGGCGGCCATCATCGCCGGGGACCAGGCGAGCCCGGCGGATGTGGAGCGGATCCGCATCAACCTTGGCCTGGACCGGCCGTATCTGGTGCGGTTCGGGACGTGGTTGTGGGACGTGGTGCGGGGTGATCTGGGCCAGTCGATATTCACCAATTTGCCAGTGACGAAGTTGATTGGCCAGCGGTTGGAACCGACATTGTCGCTGATGGTTTTGACGCTGGCGCTGTCGATCGGCCTAGCCGTGCCGATGGGTGTGATCGCGGCCTGGAACCAGGGGCGCTGGCCGGACCGGCTGATCATGTTGGTCGCGGTGCTTGGGTTCTCGGTGCCCGTCTTCGTTGTGGGCTACGTGCTGGCCTACGTGTTCGCGCTGGAACTGGATTGGCTGCCGGTGCAGGGATACACGCCGTTGCGCGACGGTGTTGGGGAGTGGCTGTCGCACCTGATTTTGCCATCGGTGGCACTTGGCGGCGTGTATATCGCCCTGATCGCCCGCATCACCCGCGCTACGATGCTGGAGGTACTGGGGCAGGACTATGTGCGCACGGCAAAAGCCAAAGGCGTCGGCAGCCGCAGCGTGCTGTTTCTGCATGCGCTGAAGAACGCCGCCGTGCCAATTGTGACGGTGATTGGCATCGGCGTTGCGTTGCTGATCGGCGGTGCGGTCGTGACCGAAAGCGTGTTTGCAATCCCGGGCCTCGGCCGTCTAGTGGTCGAAAGTATCTTACGCCGCGACTATCCGGTCATTCAGGGCGTCGTGCTGCTGTTTAGCTTTGTTTACGTACTCGTGAACCTGGGCGTGGATTTGATGTACAGCCTATTCGACCCGAGGATCCGGTATTGAGCGAGGTTCTGGCCCCCGTCGCGCGGTCGGTTCAGCCGCATGTCGTGGCAGCACCAATGTTGCCGGACCTTCTGCCGCCAATCCGGACGCGCGGCCGGGTTCTGACGCTCATACGCCAGTACCCGGCGGCCGCCATCGGGGCCGTACTGCTGTTGGTCATGCTGTTTCTTGCGGTATTCGCGCCCTTTTCGGTCGATCCGAGCGCCCTGGCGCCCGCCCGGCGCACCCGCATCCCGTCGGCGCAGTATTGGTTCGGGACCGACACGTTGGGCCGGGACGTGTACTCCCGTGTGCTGATCGGTGGACAGGTGTCGCTGCTAGTGGGCTTTGCGGTCGCGGCCTTATCCTGCGCGATCGGTATGACGATCGGGCTTGTCTCAGGGTTCGTGCGCTGGGCCGACAGCCTGATCATGCGGGTCATGGATGGGCTGATGGCCATCCCGCCGATCCTGCTGGCGATCGCGCTGATGTCCTTAACCCGCGGCAGCGTCGGCAATGTTATCACCGCCATTACCATCGCCGAAATACCTCGCGTTTCCCGCCTGGTGAGGGGCGTTGTGCTTAGCCTGCGTGAGATGCCGTATGTCGAGGCTGCCGTCGCGTCCGGCACGCGTACGCCCATGATTATCTGGCGGCACATTGTACCCAACACCCTGGCACCAATTATCGTTCAGGCGACGTACATCTGCGCGTCGGCCATGATTACCGAGGCGATCTTGTCTTTCATCGGCGCGGGCACGCCGCCCACGATCCCATCCTGGGGCAACATCATGGCGGAGGGGCGGGGTTTGTGGCAGGTCAAGCCGCACATCGTGGGCTTTCCGGCATTGTTCCTGTGCCTGACGGTGCTGGCCGTAAACCTGCTTGGCGACGGGCTGCGCGACTGGCTCGACCCGCGGATGGCGAAACGCTTGTGACCATTACAGCGGGGACGCCACTTCTATCCGTCCAAGACCTGCAAACCCACTTCGCAACGCCGGCTGGCGTGGTGCGGGCCGTGGACGGCGTCAGTTTCGACGTGGGCGCTGGTGAGACGGTGGCGATTGTCGGCGAAAGCGGGTGCGGCAAATCCGTTACTAGTATGAGTATTCTGCGCCTGATTCAGGAGCCACCGGGTCGCATCGGCGGGCGTATCCTGTTTGAGGGTACGGACCTGCTAACGTTGCCCGAGGCTGCGATGCGCCGCCTACGCGGCAACACCATCAGCATGATTTTTCAGGAGCCGATGACTAGCCTGAACCCCGTGCTGACGATTGGACGCCAGATTGGCGAGAGCGTGCGCCTGCACGAAGGTGCCAGCGCGAGCCAGGCCGAGGCGCGGGCGGTCGAGATGTTGACCCTGGTGGGGATCCCAGCGCCGGGCCGCCGGGTGCGGGAGTATCCGCACCAACTTAGCGGCGGCATGCGGCAGCGGGTCATGATCGCCATGGCGCTGGCGTGCAACCCGAAGCTGCTGATTGCGGATGAGCCGACGACGGCGCTGGACGTTACCATCCAGGCCCAGATCCTGGACCTGATGCGCGATCTACAGGTCCGGCTCGGCAGCGCGATATTGCTGATCACCCATGATCTGGGCGTGGTGGCAGAAACGGCGCAGCGGGTGGTGGTCATGTACGCTGGGCGGAAAGTGGAAGAAGCGTCGGCGGCCGACCTATTTGCCCGGCCGCAGCACCCCTACACCCGCGGCTTGCTGGGCGCCGTACCACGGCTGGGCACGGCGGGCGGCGGACGTACCCGGCTCGCAGAAATCCCGGGTCTGGTGCCCAGCCTACGCCAGAAGATCGTGGGCTGCGCCTTTGCCGGACGCTGCCAGAGCGCCACCGATCTGTGCCGCACGACCGCTCCGGCCGTGGCCGAGAAACGGCCAGGCCACTATGCCGCGTGCCACTATGCCGAGCTGGAACTGGTATGAGCCTGCTGGAAGTCCGCGAACTACGTAAGTATTTTCCTCTACGCGGCGGATTCTTAGGCCGGGTTACGGGGCAGGTCCACGCGGTGGACGGGGTCAGCTTTACCCTCGATCGCGGCGAAACCCTGTCGGTCGTGGGCGAGAGCGGGTGTGGCAAAAGCACGGTCGGCCGGACCGTCCTGCGGCTGATGCCGCCCACATCGGGCGAGGTCTGGCTCGACGGCGTCCGTATCGACCAATTGCCCGCGTCGGAGTTACGGCCCCTGCGGCGGCGTATGCAGGTGGTGTTCCAGGATCCGTTCAGCAGCCTAAATCCCCGGATGCGGGTGCGGGATATCATTGCGGAGCCGCTGCGTAATTTCGGCCTGGCGCAGGGCTCGGCACTGGATGACCGCGTTGCGCAATTGATGGATACGGTGCGGCTGCCGCGCGACGCCATGCGCCGGTATCCGCATGAGTTCAGCGGCGGGCAGCGGCAGCGGATCGGCATCGCCCGCGCGCTGGCCCCCGGCGCGGACATCATCGTGTGCGATGAGGCTGTGAGCGCGCTGGACGTGTCGGTTAAGGCGCAGATCGTCAATCTGCTGGCCGATTTGCAGGAAGAACTCGGCCTGGCGCTACTGTTCATCAGCCACGACTTGGCGATCGTCGAGCATCTGACACATCGCGTCGCGGTCATGTATCTAGGCCGCATTGTTGAGATTGCGGATCGTAACACGCTATTCGCATCGCCCGCGCACCCCTACACCCGCGCATTGCTCAGCGCCGTGCCGCTACCGGACCCGGCCGCCCGCCGGCAGCGCATAATTTTGAAGGGTGACGTCCCCAGCCCGATCGACCCGCCATCGGGCTGCCATTTTCATACGCGCTGCCCCTACGTGTTCGACCGCTGCCGCACCGCTGACCCGGCACTATCGCCCCGCGCAGCCGGGCAACAGGCGGCATGCCACTTGGACACGCTGCCTGTCTTGTCTTGATCCGCCCACGCCACCAGGCGCTGCGCCGTTCATCGCGTGCCACCATCCCCGCCGCCATCCTGGTGCAGGCCGGATCCGGGCGAGCACTCGCTGTTCCAGACGATACCGTTGCAGGTAAGCCCAAAAGCCGGTTACGGCTGCGTGATGGATCAAATGCCAAGTTCGCGTTCGACTGGACTACCTGAGCGGCTGTTGATGGGCTTGCTTCTGGCCGGCATCGGTGTCGGCTGCGTGCTGGTACTCCACCCGTTTCTATCTGCCATCCTATGGGCGGCGATCCTCGTCTTTACCACTTGGCCGGTTTTCAGCTGGTTACGCGTCCGGTTACGGGTTGGGGCCCGCGTGGCGGCGGGAATCATGGTGCTGGTCGTGGCAGTCGTGATCGTGCTGCCCATCGTACTCGCGGCCCCGGCGGGAGCGGATGACGTCAACCAACTGCGCCAGTCGATCGAGGCTGCGCTGTCGGCCGGGCTGCCCGGCGCGCCGGGGTGGCTGCGGGGCGTGCCGCTTATCGGTTCAACATTCGCAGAATATTGGGATGCGTGGGCCGCGGATCTAAGCGTCGCCGTTGACTTCTTCCGCCCGTATTTCGGGATGATGGCCGAACAGGGTCTCAACGTTCTGCTGGGTGTGGCGGGCGGCGCGGCGCAGTTCCTGGTGGCGCTGATGGTCGCATTCTTCTTTTGGTCTGGGGGGGACGCGCTGGCGGTCAGCCTGCGGCGGATCCTGAACCGGATTGCCGGCGCCCATGCGGACCGGCTGATTGCGGTCACAGGCGCGACGGTCCGCGGCACGGTCTACGGGATTTTGGGGACAGCGATCGTCCAGGGACTGTTGACCAGTTTCGGCCTTTGGCTGTCGGGCGTACCGCGCCCGTTGCTGCTGGGGGGGGTCGCCGGGCTGCTGTCAGTACTGCCGATCGGGGCGCCCGCCATCTGGATCCCGGCGGCGCTGTGGCTGCTGGGCACTGGGCATACGGTCGCGGGTATCTTCCTCGCCGTGTATGGCGCAGTCGGTATCAGCGGTGCTGATACCGTCATCCGACCCTTCTTCATTGCCCGCGGCGCACAGTTGCCTTTTTTGCTCACTATTTTGGGTGTGCTCGGCGGGGCGCTGGCGTTTGGCCTGCTGGGCATCTTTCTGGGTCCGGTGCTGCTCGGTGTTGGGTTCACCCTGGTTACCGAGTTCGAGGGGCCAGACGCGGACCGCTCACCATAGCTTGGCCTTGGCATCAAACCTGCTAGCGTTGGCACAGATGGTTGCGTTCATCCTTTCCCGTTTGGCCCAGGCGATCCCCGTGCTGATGGCGGTCGGCTTTATCGCCTTCGCCATGTTTGCCTTTGTCGGTGACCCGGTGACGATCATGCTCGGCTCGACGTACACGGCGGCGGAAAAGGCGGCGCTGATCACAAAGCTCGGCTTGGACCAGCCGTTCCTCGTGCAGTACGCACAGTTCATGTGGAACGCGGTGCATGGCGAGTTCGGCATCAGCTACCGCTTGGCCCGCCCGGTGATGGAACTGATTGCCGAGCGGCTTCCGGCAACGCTGGAGCTGGCGGGCTGCGCCGCAGTACTGGCGCTCGCTATCGGCGTGCCGATGGGTGTCTATACGGGTATTCACCGCACGGCCCTAAGTTCACGCCTATTCATGATTTTCAGCCTGATCGGCGTGTCGCTGCCCACGTTCCTGATCGGTATTCTGCTCATTCTGATCTTTGCCGTGTATTTGGGTGTGCTGCCCAGCTTCGGTCGTGGCGACGTCGTGAAGTTCTCGCATTGGAGCACCGGGTTCATCACGCCGGGTGGCCTGCGGGCGCTGGTACTACCGGCGGTAACGCTCGGCCTGTTTCAGATGACGCTCATCATGCGCCTCGTCCGATCGGAAATGCTGGAGGTCCTGCGGTCTGACTACGTAAAGTTCGCCCGTGCCCGGGGCCTGTCAGAGCGCGCGATCAATTTTGGCCACGCACTGCGTAACACACTGGTTCCGGTGATTACGATCGCCGGGTTACAGATCGGCGGCATCATCGCATTCTCGATCGTGACGGAGACGGTGTTTCAGTGGCCCGGTATGGGCCTATTGTTTGTGCAATCGGTGCAGGTGGCCGACATCCCGGTCATGGCAGCCTATCTGATGCTGATCAGCGTGCTGTTCGTGCTGATCAATTTGATTGTGGATTTGCTGTATTATGCCGTCGACCCTCGGTTGCGGGCGCGCCGCTAAATGCTGGCGCGCGCGTGGGATAGCGACATCGTGTGGTCGTTTCGGCACGCGCCGGTCGCGATCGTGTCGGGGGCAGTGCTGCTGGGGCTGCTGATCGGCGCCATGTTCTGCACGTGGCTTGCGCCCAGTAATCCGTTTGACCTGGCGAGCCTGAACCTGATGGACAGCCTAAAGCCGCCCGCCTGGGTGAATGAAGGCGGCTGGGATCATGTGCTGGGCACCGACGATCAGGGGCGGGACGTGCTGTCGGGCATTATGTACGGCACCCGGATCAGCTTCATTGTCGGCGTGTGCGCCGTGCTGTTTGCCGTAGCCGTCGGTATTACGGTGGGGCTGGTCGCGGGCTACGCTGGCGGCACCACAGACGCGGTGCTGATGCGGGTGGCCGACGTGCAATTGAGCTTCCCCGCCATTCTGATCGCGTTGCTGGTCGATGGCATTGTTGGTGCCGCGTTGTCGCGAGAGGCGCATGAGCAGTCGCAGATTTATGTCCTGATTTTTGCAATCGGCATCAGCTATTGGCCGCAATTCGCCCGGACGGTACGCGGATCGACCCTGGTGGAGCGGGGGCGGGAGTACGTTATGGCCGCGCGCGTGATCGGCATCGGTGGTCCACGCATTATGGTGACGCACATCCTGCCCAACGTCATGGGCCCGGTGCTGGTAATCGGCACACTGACGCTCGGGCTGGCGATTTTGAGCGAGGCAACGCTGTCGTTTTTGGGCGTCGGATTACCGCCGACCCAACCCTCGGTCGGAACTCTAATCCGGATCGGCAACGACTTTTTGTTCAGCGGCGAGTGGTGGATTACAATCTTTCCCGGCATCGTGCTGGTACTGATTGTGCTGTCGATTAACCTGCTGGGTGACTGGCTGCGTGATGCGCTGAATCCCCGGCTACGATGAAGGTTGGGCGATGACGCTGCTATCGGTCCAAAACCTGTCCGTAGAGTTCCCGACCCGGCGTGGCCGCCTGCTGGCCTTAGACGGCGTGGAGTTCGACATTGCGGCCGGTGAAATCCTGGGCGTAGTCGGCGAAAGCGGCGCGGGTAAGTCGCTGACCGGGGCGGCCATTATCGGCTTGTTGGAGCCGCCGGGCCGGGTGTGCGGCGGCCAAATCCTGCTCAACAACACCCGGATCGACACGTTGCGTGGCGATGCCATGCGGCCGATCCGCGGTAAGCAGATCGGTGCCATCTTCCAGGACCCGCTGACAACGCTCAATCCGCTGTATACGATTGGCCGCCAACTGACGGAGACGATGCAGACCCATCTTGGCCTGTCGGACCGTGATGCGCGGGCGCGGGCGATCAAGTGGCTGGAAGAGGTGGGCATCCCCGCCGCCGCTGCCCGGATCGACAGCTACCCGCATGAGTTCTCGGGCGGGATGCGCCAGCGCGTGGTGATTGCACTGGCACTATGTGCGGAGCCGAAGCTCGTGATTGCCGATGAGCCGACGACGGCGCTGGATGTGTCGATCCAGGCCCAGATCATAGCGTTACTAAGGGCACTGACCCGGGATCATGGTACGGCGGTCATGCTGGTGACCCATGACATGGGGGTGATTGCAGAAACGGCCGATCGCGTGGCGGTTATGTATGCCGGCCGGGTGGTTGAGATCGGGCCGGTGCGGGACGTGATCAAAAACCCATCCCACCCATACACGGCCGGGCTTATGGCGAGCATCCCGGCGCTGGATCGAAAGGTGGAGCGGCTGGCCCAGATCGACGGCGCAATGCCCCGGCTGACTGCCATCCCAGCGGGCTGCGCCTACAACCCGCGCTGCCCGCAGGTGTTCGATCGCTGCCGAGTGGAGCGTCCCGAGCTGATGCCGGCCCACGCCACCGCCGCCGCGTGCTGGCTGTACGCATGAGCACGCAGGCACAAGCGACGAACGTCCTGGAAGCGACCGCCGTCAGCCGGTATTTCGACGTATCGCGCCCATTGCTGCAGCGCCTGTTGGCGCGGGAGGGTAGGCGCACGCTGCGTGCCGTCGACGCCATCAGCTTCGCGATCGCCCGCGGCACCACCCTGTCGCTGGTGGGGGAAAGCGGTTGCGGCAAAAGCACCGTCGCCCGCCTGGCGGTAGGGCTTTACACACCCACTTCCGGCGACATGCGATTTGAGGGCGTGGACCTGTCCGCCGCCCGTGCGCATCCCACGCTGCGCCGCCGGATGAACATGATCTTTCAGGACCCGTACGCCTCGTTGAACCCACGCTGGCGGGTTCGGGATATCGTGGCCGAGCCCATCCGCGCCTTTGGTATCCTGCGGGGTGCGGGGGACATCAGCGATCGGGTTGGCCAGTTGCTGACGCAGGTGAACCTGACCCCCCGCGACGGTGAGAAATTTCCGCACGAGTTCAGCGGCGGCCAACGCCAGCGGATCAGCATCGCCCGCGCCTTGGCGAGCGAGCCCGAGTTCCTGGTCGCAGACGAACCCACCAGCGCCCTGGATGTCTCGGTACAAGCGCAGATCCTGAATCTGCTCCGCGATCTTCAGCAGCGGATGGGACTGACCTATCTGTTCATCAGCCACAACCTGGCCGTCGTGCGCCATATGTCCGATCAGCTGGGCGTTATGTACCTGGGCCGCATCGTCGAAATTGGACCGGGTGAGGACGTGTTTCAGCGGCCGCAGCACCCGTACACGCGCCTATTGCTGGACGCGATCCCTGACCTGTCGATGACGGGTAAGGCCCGCGCGGTGGTGGGTGGTGAGGTGCCAAGCCCGATCGACCCGCCATCCGGATGCCCGTTCCACCCGCGCTGCCCGCTGGTGCGCGACCGTTGCCGCGTCGACCGTCCGGCGCACACGTTAGTCGGCGCGTCGCTGGTAGCCTGCCATGCCGTGGCCGAGGGCTGGGCGTGATCCGGCTCGCAATGCTTATTGCGCTGTTGACTGGTACTGCCCAGGCCGAAACTGTCGCGCAGTTTTGGCAAAAGATGGACCAGGAGTTTAATGAAGTCCCACGAAACGGACAGGCGGACCATGACTTCGCGATGGCCATGGTGCCATTGCATCGCGGTGCGTTCGACATGGCGACCGAATACCTGCGCCATGGCCGGGACCAAGCGTTGCGGGCGCAGGCGGCGCGGATCATCGCACAGTCGCAGGATACCGTGCGGTTCCTGCGCGGTTGGCAGGCGCGTGGTGCGAGTTCGCCGGCGCGGTAAGCAACGCCATCATACGACCGATCAGCACCGAGCGCGAACCACAGACAAAGTCCGCGACCCTTTGTGGGGTTAATCCTGGACGCTGGTCCCGTCGTTGAGGATTATGAAGTTCCCACCATTTGCGCATAACTGACTAGCGATATGCCACAGAAGCCCGCGCGTGCTACCATGATGGCTGACAGCATACTGGGTGGCCTGCGTATTTGTGCGTGACAAGATGACGCCGTGACAGACCGATGCGGCGGATTTCACGTTAAGGCAATTCTTACAGGGTGGAGTTCGATGTGACTAGTTTGTGGCCTCTCTTTTGGACATGCCAAGCGTCCGCCGGTGGATAGTTTAGGTCTGTTTTGAAATGTGGAATACGTCGATGAAGCGGTAACTTGCTCCCAGTGTTGAAGGACTTCATTGTAAGAAGCTTCGCTTGGGCTAGAAATAATGGTAATGTTTGTTCCTGACAACTCTGCACCGCCGGCTTTGGCTTCACTCTCATTGGCCGGTCGCTGCCAGGCTCTTGGCCGGTCACGGCTATTCGCTGGCTTGGCACAAAACGAGTGTGAGGTGCTGGCCCGGCTGGCTGCAGAACGCCGGGTCGCGCGGGATGAGGTTGTGTTGCGCCGGGGCGACCGCGACGCGAGCCTACTGGTGCTCGTTGCTGGCCAGTTGCGTGTGGGTGCTGTCTCAATCGATGGCCGGGAGGTTGGGCATGCGCTGTTGGATCCGGGCGCAGTGCTTGGCGAGATCTCACTTCTCGATGGCGGACCACGCAGCGCAGACGTGACCGCGCTGACCGATGGGCTCGTCCTGGTGCTGGACCGGCGGGGCTTTCTACCATTTCTGACCGCGCACCCGGCTGTGATGCTGCAACTGATGGCAGTCTTGTGTGAGCGGCTGCGGCGCAGCAGCGGGGCGTATGAGGCGCTGGCCCTGTCGCCTCTATCGGTGCGCCTCGCCCAGTTGTTGTTGAACTTGGCCAAGGGTGTTGCCCCGGGGCCCGGTGGCTTGGTCATTCCAACGCGCCTCAGTCAACGCGAGTTGGCTATGCAGGTGGCCGCAACGCGGGAGCGGGTGAACAAACAGTTACGCCTCTGGCAGCAACTGGGCGTGCTTGGCACGGCGGGTGGGCTGATCGTCATTCGGGACTTGGTCGCGCTGCGGGCCGCGGCGGAGTAGGCTACAGCGCGCCACCATCTCGCAAGATGGCCTCTGCCGCAGCGCTGTAGCCGGTGCCGTCATGCAGGATCAGACCGGCCAGCACCGCGTCGGCCCCGCGTGCGCCGCGTGTGCCACGCAGCAAAACAATGCGGGCGGGCTGCCCGGCGCGGGGCCATAACGGCGTAAGGCCGATCGTACCCAGCCCCGCCCCCCGCAATGCCGCTGCCGCCCGAGTAAATTGGCCAGCCGGCACCACGATCGCGAGCGTTCCCCGCGGACGCAGCAGCCGGCCAAGCGCGCCGGCCCACCGGTCGAGCAACGATCCATCCGCCCGTTTGGCCAGCACCCGGCTGGGCACGGTAGACGGTGTGCCGGCAAGGTCATGCCAGGGCGGGTTGGCGATTGCGTGGTCATAGGGCCCGGCGGCCACAAACGCAGCGACATCGGCGTGGTGGATTGTGGCCCCGGTATTGTGCCGGGCTAGGTTGGCCATGGCTGGATCGGCCTCAATCCCCTCGGCCAAAATGCCGGGGACGCGGGCCAGCAGGCATAGTAGGCCGGCACCAGCACCGCAGCCGGCCTCGATCACGCGGTCGCCGGGTCGGGCGGGGCAGTGGGCGGCGAGCAGTACCGGTTCGATCCCCGTCCGGTATCCGATGGCAGGCTGCCGGTAGGCGACGCGCCCGCCTAGTAGGGTGCCGTCCGTGGTCTCCATCAGGCCTCCCCAGCCTCCGTCAGGACGCGACGGGCTTGGCGTTCGTCTTCTGCTAGAACGGCTAGGCGGCGGGGTATGGCACCGATGCTGCCTTCGACGGCGCTGACATGACCATCGAGTAGAACCGACTCGATGCCGGCGTCGCGCAGCAAGGCGGCCAGAAAACTGAGCCGAACGGGGTCGTTGGATAGCAGGACAGTGCGCATGAATGCCTTCGGGTTGGGCTGTGTTGCCTTGACCCCTTTTCGGCCCCGCCGATATGGTGCGCCAGCCCGGAAGTTATGGCCTGGCTGGTGTCGGGAGTTAAGTTTGGGCGTCGTGACCATCCCACCGCAATCTGTGCCGCCTGCAACCCACGCGGAAGCTGACGCACTGCGCACGCTAGCCGCACTGGTCGGGCCCGATTTAGCAGCGTGCAACCGTGCGATCGTGGCCCGTATGGATAGCCCGGTGGCGCTAATCCCCCAGCTGGCCGCGCATATCGTGGCGGCGGGCGGAAAGCGGCTGCGGCCGGTGCTGACCTTGGCGACTGCGCAGCTATGTGGCTATCGGGGTACGCGCCATGTCGCGCTAGCGGCGTGTGTCGAGTTTATTCATACAGCCACGCTGCTGCATGACGACGTGGTGGATGAAAGCCTGCTCCGCCGGGGCCTCGATAGCGCCAACGCCGTGTTCGGCAACAAGGCGTCGGTGTTGGTCGGCGATTTTTTGTTCGCCCGTGCATTTCAGCTGATGGTGGCGGATGGGTCGCTGAAGGTACTCGGCATTCTGTCCCACGCTGCCGCTACGATTGCGGAGGGCGAGGTATTGCAGCTGGTCACGCAAAACGACCTTTCGACTAGCGAAGAGCGGTATCTGGAAGTCGTGCGCGGCAAGACGGCAGCCTTGTTCGACGCGGCCTGTCGTGTGGGTGCGGTCGTCGCCGATCGCCCGGCCGTTGAAGAGGATGCGCTGTCCGAGTATGGCGCCAATCTCGGCATGGCATTCCAACTTGTCGATGATGCACTGGATTACGCGGCCGATCAGGTGACTTTGGGTAAGACGGTCGGGGACGATTTCCGGGAGGGGAAGATCACTCTGCCTGTGCTGGCCGCCTACCATGCCGGCACGGCGGAGGAGCGGGCGTTTTGGGTCCGCACGATTGAACAGTCGGAGCAAACCGACGCGGACCTCGATCGTGCATTGTCGTTGATGGCCATGCGGGGCGCGATCACGGCCACGCTAGGCCACGCCGGGCGTTATGTTGCAGCGGCGAAGGCGGCGCTGGCCGTGTTCCCGGATAGTGCGATGCGGCAGGCGCTGATGGACGTGGCGGATTACACGGTGCAGCGGCACAGCTAAGCCGGCTCTCGCGACGGGGCCAAACCGTACGAACGCACGCGCCAAAGCTACGTGGTTTGGCCTCAGCGAAACTTCGGTAGCCATGAACCAGGACGGGTTCGGCCAGCGCTGCTGCGCTGGCCGGTGTACCGCCTGGGCACAGGGACTGACGGCAGCGCGCCCTATTGCGCCAGGTACTTGTCGAAGAATACCGCGATGTCGCCGAATACCTCCCGCGTCTCTGGCGCTGTCGGGTCGAACAGATACTGCGCGTGGCTCAGGCCCTCATACACGTTCAGCACCGCTTCCACCCCGGCGCGGCGCAGCTTGCGATGGGTGCGGACGGTGTTGCTGAGGAACAGGTCACGCGTGCCGGTCGTGAGTATCGCGGGCGGCAGGCCGGCAAAATCACCGTAGATGGGCGACAGCTGCGGGTCTTTCAGGTCGTGCCCGGCCGCATACAGCGCCGCCGCGTGCGAGATATATCCGCCGTAGCTGACGAGCACGTTATCCAGCCACTCGTTGGTCTTGTAGCTGTCGCCCGTTTCCGTCATGTCCGACCAGGGCGTGCCGGGCGCGATGGCCGCGGGTAGGGCTACCCCTTCCGTCTTGGCACGCAGCATAAGAGCGAGCGCCATTCCGCCGCCTGTTGAGGTACCGACGATTCCCACGTGCTTGGCGTCCGTCATGGCCAATACCGCCTTGTAGGCGGCCATCGCGTCGTCCATCGCGGCGGGGTAGGGCGCATCGGGCGGCATGCGGTAGTCGACGGCCACAACCTTGTAGCCGCCAATGCCAGCCATGAGGATCGCCTCCGCCATGCCTGATTCGCCCGGGCCATAGACATAACCGCCGCCATGGATGTTGTAGATGATCTGGCTTGCGTGGGCCGCCGGGATCGTCTTGGGCGTCAGGATATAGCCGGGCACGCCATTTAGCGTGGTGGCAACCATGGTTACGCCTAGCAGGTCACGCGCGCGGGCCAGCCCTGGCAGGCTCGCATCGGCGAATTGCTTGACAATCGGGCGCCAGCCGGCCGCGTCGGGCGGGTTCACATTCCATGACGGGGCGCGGTAGGGGTTACTGGCGAGAGCCTGAGTCTGCGGGCTCATGTCAGCCTGCGGCACAGGGACCAGTTTGTTCGGCAGCGCGCGTGGGCCGGCGGCGGCGTTTGCGGCCGCCTGTGGTTTCTCGAGTGACTGGAAGGTCGTCGTTGCGTCCAGCGCCCAAGCCGGTGACGCAATCAAACATAGCGCGGCAGCTAGGCAACGAAAATCCATCGGCGTTTCCCCTGTTTTCCGGCGTCTGGTGCGCCGGCTCGGCACGCTACACTGTTGGAATGGTCTGGCAACGGGACCGCCACCGGTCATGTAAACGGGTGGCGGTCATTACCCAGCCTGGGCGGGTGGCGGCAGACCGGTCGGGCGTCCACTGGCGGCCAACCGTCTCCTGTGGCTCGCCTGTAAGCAGCCTGGCCTAGTTGATCGTGCCGGACGATGGCCCAGTCGGCTTTCGGCCCTTGCCGGTCGCTGGGGTAGACGCGCTTAGCGTCTTGGCGGCAGCGCTGCGTTCGGCCGGGCTCTTGGCCGTCTTCATGGAATGCGCGGCACTGCTTTTTGCGGCTGGCGAGGCCACGGCTTTCGTGGATGCCTTTGGCGCGGCCTTTGCGGGCACTTTTGAGGCGGCTTTCGCGGCAGGCTTCACGGCAGGCTTCACGGCAGGCTTCGCGGCAGACTTCGCGGCAGACTTAGCGGTAGACTTAGCGGCAGATTTCGCCGGGGTCTTCACGGCAGGTTTTGCGGCGGCTTTCGGCGCCGCGGCTTTTTTTGCCGGTGCCTTCGCTGCGGCGGGCTTGGCTGCGGCCTTCGGTACTGCCCTGGCCGGCGCTGCTTTTTTCGGCGCTGCCGTTACGGCTGCGGGCTTGGCTACTGCCTTGGCCGGGGCCGGGGCCGGCTTTGCTGTACCGCTCGCGGGCTTTGCGGCGGCTTTCGCTGCAACAGGCTTCGCCGCGGCCTTGGCAGCTGGCTTGGCAGCAGGGGCGGCTTTCTTCGCCGGCGCACGCACGGCCAGTGCCTGCGCCCGCTTACGGTCGGTCAAGCTCTCGTTACTCATTTATCGCATCCTCCAGTAGCAGGGTTGCCGGCACGCAAGCATCATCCTCGACCGGGTACCGACATTACTATCGGCATCCGCAGGCACTTGCCCGGCGCGGCCCTGGTACCGCGCGAATCGGACGCAGGAACCCGCTATTCGCTGTCACGCGGCAGCGGCATACCTGTCAACCGAATACTGATCTCAACTATCAGAAAACGGCAACAACCCGAGTCGTTGCTTGCAGACCAAGTCTCCAAACGGAATGCCCCTGAACGAGGCGGTCACCATCGCCATGCTTGACCATCCTCTGGCATTCCGATCACGCCTTGCCCATTCTCTGGTGGTAGCGGGCCAGGAGACGCTCACCGGCTGGTGCGGATTCTACGTTTGCGCCAGAGAGACGTGGCGCATCTCCCCAGCTATATCGCCCGCCAGCAACCGAAAGACGTGCTCCAGCCCCAAGTCTTGCGACGATTCCGCCCGGTGGAGATCACAGCTGCGATCCCAACAGTGCTGCGCTTGCCATCCCGCCGGGCGGTACCCTGCTTGCCCTCGCGCACGATCAGCTTGCCACGCTGCCTCTCATT
>JAYVTX010000101.1:0-11297 GCA_043788425.1 Rhodospirillales bacterium | reverse complement strand
CAGCCGTGCGGCGATCGGGGTTACGGCAGCAACCGGCGCGGGTGCACCCGGCTGCGGCGCACCGGCGCTGGTGGACGACGCCTTGGTGATGTCCGACGGCTTGGCCGCAGACGCACTTGCGGCGGGGGCCGGCGGCAGTGCCACCGGTGTAGCTGAGAGTGAGCGCAGGTACACGATCACATCCGCCCGCTTGCTGGCGTCCGCCAGCCCGGCATAGCTCATCTTTGTACCCGGCACATACGCAGCCGGCTTCACCAACCAGGCACTGAGTTCGTCATAGCCCCAGTTGCCGCCTTTGCCTTTCAACGCTGTCGAGTACGCATAGCCCTCACGCGCCGCCTTTTCATGCCCCACTACGCCGTACAGGTTCGGGCCCACGCCGTTCTTGCCACCATCGTTTACACTGTGGCAGGCAACGCAACCCTGCTGCTTAAACGTACCCTCGCCCCGGCCCGCATCGGCGGAAGCCAGCAGCACGGGCAACGGAGCCTCGGGGGCGGGCGCGGCTGGTGCCCCGGCCACAGCCGTGGTTGCCTGTTGGGGGATCGCAATTGCCAGGTGTTCGTACTCTTTGGGATGGATCAGGCCGTTGGCCAGTAGTCCCGAGCCGACAAAGGCGATCCCTGCGACCAAAACGGCCCCGAAAGCCTTGTTGATGTCGAGCTCACTCATTCAGTCTCTCCCAATCCTGGCGCATTCCCTACCATGGGGAAGAAGCCTCGGCTAGCAAGGGATCTAGGCCGGATTTGACCCCGGGCTAGCTCGATTTCACTCGGCAAAAGCGGTCTTCTGCGGCCCGGGCTTAGCAAGCTCCGGGAAGTTCTTCAGCATGCTCACGCCATATAGCGGCTTGAACACGCCCTGATGGCATGTGGCACAGGCGACCTTTGGCGCATCACCCACCTTTCCCAGACGGTAGTCTGGATAGACGGGCTTTAGTGGATCGAGATATCCGTTGTTTAGCGCCCGGACCATACGGATGCCGTTCCACGCCACGACCCGCGTGGGTGAGCTTTGCGACCAGTCCCCAAACGCCCGACTGTTATGGCAATACGTGCAGTTTACCCCCAGCGACTGGCTGAAATGGATCATCAGGGCGTATGTCCACTCGGTTTCCTTTATTGAGTGGGTGTTGCCGGTCGGCAGTGCCGTCACGCCCTGCTGGCGAATGTTGTAATCCTTTTCCAAAAACGGGGTGTAGGGATCGTACGGTAACGAGGTGTCGTTGATCCCGCCCGTGGCACCCTGGCCCATACCCATGTTTGCCTGCACAACGCCGCCGGTGCGCTGGTTACCCGGATCGTTAAACCAAATATTGTTCGGCACATTGTTGCCACGATGGCAAGTATAGCAAACAACGCCGGTCTCTTGTACATGGCCCTGCCACTCGGCGTTTACGAACTGCGTCATCTGTATCATGCGCCGGGCGACAACCTTGGTGTAGATCGCGTCCTCCGCCATGTTCGCCGGGTTGTGGCAGTAGTTGCAGCCCTGCTTCGGCGATACCCATTGCGTGATGCTGACCATCAGCCGCGTAAACTGCGCGACGCTTAGATCGCCCAGAACCTGGACGTTTTTATAAACAGCAGCCGCCTTCGGTCCGGTGGCCGGCGCTGGCGGCAGCGATACTGGGACAACGTTGGACGCCAGGTACTTTTCGATATTGCGCGGCGTTTGCCCCTGCTCCATCCCCGTACCGCGAAAGCCGCGCTGCACGGTGGTGATCGGCGGTCGCTCAAACTTGCTCAACATCGCCACGCCCAGCAGGGTGCCGGCAACGATACCGACCCCCGCTAGGCCATACCCAAGGCCCTTAATCATCGTACCACTCCTGCCGGTGCGGCCGTGAGTGCCGGGTCGAGCACGGGTCCCCAAACGGCCGGGTACTCCGGCGCCAGGCCATGCTTCACGCCCCACAGGAACCAATTGTCCACAACGGTGCCGGTCAACAGGATGCCGATTCCGCCGGTCAACGGGCACAGCACCGCAAACCACCACGCCCATCGATGGATGCTCTCGGCCGAGGCGCAAAACCCCATTGTCCACCGCCAGAATAGTGCGCCCCGTTCGAACGCCGTACCACGATCGGCAATCTGCTCCAGCTCCCGCTCGCCACCATAGCGGCTCATGGCCAGCACGGTTGCGGAATGCATGGCGAACAACAACGCCGAGCCATACAAGAACACGATCGAGAGCATGTGGAAGGGGTTGTAGAACAAATTACCGTACCGAATGCTGAACGCCGCCGTCCAATCCAGGTGCGGGAAGATGCCGAACGGCACAGCCTCACCCCAGCTACCCATCAGTACGGGTCGGATAAAGCCCAGAACCAGGTATAGCCAGATTGCCGCTGCAAACGCCCAGGCAGTATGCGTTCCCATGCCGAGCTGCTTTGAGCGGCTATAAACCTTACCCCACCACAGCAAGATCGATGCCGTCAGGAAGAACCCGGCCAGCAGCCACCAGCCACCCTCGGCCAGCTTCGGGATCGCAAGCCCATTGGATGGTGCCGGCGGCTCGAGCGCGAGCCAAGGCAGCAAGCGAATGAACTGCACAATGTCCCAGTTCACCGACGCCCACATATTCAGGCCGATAATCTCGAACGCAATAAACCCGCAAATCAGCGAGGCGATACCCAGAAAGCCAAGATGGATCGGCCCGACTTGTGCATCACCGACGATACCCGCCAGGTGGACAAAGAACGGTTTACCGGACCGGTGGAAGCCACCTTCTTCCTCGGTCGGCACGCCAGCGTAGGCAGGACCCCGGACCTGAACCCGGGTAAACAGGTTTTGATATTCGGCCATGTTTTCCCCCTACGACCAGATCGGCAGATTGAGCCACCAGCCCCACCACTCGGGCCAGCCACGCGTCCAGAACGGCCCGCTGATCAGGATGCAGACCGCACTCCAGAATGCGGCGGACAGCGCCAGGAACAGGCCCAGGCGATGGATGCCGAGTGTGCCGATCGACCAGCCGATGGTGTCGCGGAAGAACGTATTTTCATGCTCGGCGGTCTTCATCTCCGACCCCTTGGGCGGATTGGCAGCCGACAGCACCAGGGCGCCGTGCAGTGACAGCGCCAGCGTCGTGGTGAAGAAGAACGTGACCGCCAGCATGTGCGCCGGGTTGTAGTGGAAGTGCAGGTACTGGTAGCCGGTGTTCGACACCCAGTCCAAATGGCTCATGATCCCGTATGGGAAGCCATGACCCCATGCGCCCAACAGTATCGGGCGAATAATGTTCAGGCTGACATAGGCAAAGATCGCCACGCTGAATGCGACCGGAATGTGATATCCCATGCCGAGCTTCCGCGTGATTTCAACCTGGCGCAGTGCCCAACTGACAAAGGCGCCGGTCGCGCAAATTGTGATCACCTGCCACAACCCGCCCTCCCGCATGGGGGCAAACCCCAGTCCGTAGGCTAGGTCGGGTGGGGCGATATTGATCCGCCAAACGTTCCATACACCACCCAGTGCGGCACCCCAGACAATCAACAGAGTACCCAGCGCCGAGAAGAAAATCGTCGTTACGCCGAAGAACCCGACATAGAACGGCCCGACCCAGAAATCGAACAGGTCGCCACCGACCAGTGTGCCGCCGCGGACGCGGTATTTGGCTTCGAAGTTCATCAACGCCATAGTCAATCTCCCTTTAGGGGAACGAGGGGCGGCGGCAGGACAATACCCACCACCGCCGCAGGTTAGGTAATCCCAGTGTTTACCGGGGCGCTGCTTGCGGCAGCGGCGATAGCTGGCTCACACCCGGACCGCGCGCTGCGCCATCCAGCCAGTTGAACCGGTTGGTGCTGAGCAGGATGAAGTGGATCAGCAGGGCAAGCACGAACAGGAACACGCTGAGCGCGACCAACACCCGGCGGGGATCGAATAGCAACCAAACACGCCACATGACGCGGTACTCCCTATGCCAGGAACGAGGTGATGGCGGTGACGCCATCGAGGAACGAGGTCGTGTACCCGTTCGGCCCAGGCAACCAGGGGCGCCAGCTCCAAACAAGGAAGTGCGCCACGATCGCGACGGCCACGAAGCCGATGAAGCTCGTGATGAAAATGCTATGAAATTCCCTCGCTTCACTATCGGTCAGCCCCGAGCTGGTGCTGGTGCGGGTTAGATCAGACATGGAATGTTCCCTCCTTGGAACTGGCGTATGCCGCGCAAACCCGCGCGGGATAGGTGTCGGCCAGGGGTATGACCCGGCCGGTAGCCGCCATGGCGTGCACGGTGCACCCCCGGACGAACTCCAGTGTCAGGGCGGCGCTCATGCAGCCTGCCCCGTCATTTCGTGCAACGACGCCTGCACACGGGCGGCCGTGACCCGGCCCTCCCGCGCAAGCCGGGCGTCGCGCTCAACCTTGTCCCGCAGCCGCTTGGCGGTCGAGATGCGGACCAGAAACGGGGCCGCGTCGACATGCTGTTCGAGCACTGCCAGCGCATCGGCATCCCACGGGTCGGCACTCCATTCGGCCGCGGCCGTGGGCGTGGGTTCGACACGGTCCATTTCCGTACCCAGCGGCAAGATGTGGAACAACGCATCGAACAGGGCATTGCAGTATTCCTGCACCAGATACGTGGCACCCGCGTAGCCCATAAACGGCGTGCCGGTGTGCCGGCGGATGATGGCGCCCGGGAAACTTGCCGGGATGAACAGGCAGCGCCCGCCCAGCTCGGCCGCGTACATCCGCTCGTTAAACGAACCGTACAGCACCATCGGCGGCGTGGCCTTCAACGCTGCCCGGACCGCGCCGTTATCGGGTTTCGTGCCCGCCGTGCGGCTAAAATGGAACGTGCACGGGATGCCCAGCTCGCCCTCCAGGAACCCCACCAGCCCGCGCGCATAGGTATCAGTCGCGACCACGGCAAAGCTGGCGGTGGCAAAAAAATCCTGCGTGACCGAGCGCCATAGGTCCCAGATCGGCTTGATTGTCGTATGCTTCTCTGCCGCAATAAACGGCTCCGGATCGACGCCGGCCAACTCGCCTAGTTTGCGTAGGAAATTGGTCGTCGCAAAAATGCCGATGGGCGCCTGCAAATACGGACGATCCAACTCCTCACATAGCTGCCGGCCAAATTCGCGGTACAGGCACACATTAACGTCGGCGTCGGGCAACCGGGTCACATCCTCGATATGAGAGCCGAGGGGAAACACCAGGTTGATCTCGCAGCCGATCCCCTCAATCAGCCGGCGGATTTCGGCCAGGTCGGACGGCATGTTGAACGTGCCGTAGATGGGGCCGATGATGTTGACGCGCGGCTTGGCACCCTCGGCCCGGGGCTTGCGGGCACGGACTTTTTTGGCACCGAACTCGGACCACAGCCAATAGATCGCACGGTCGGCGGCCTGCCACTGATCCTCATCGATGGTGCGGGGAATGAAGCGCAGCAGGTTGCTGCCCTCCGGCGTGACACCGCCACCGATCATCTCGGCAATGCTGCCGGTTACGACGACGCTCGGCATGTCTTGTTCTAGCGTACCGGCGGCCTGGCGCAGCGCACCCTCGGTCCCGTGCATCGAGAGGCTATCTTCGTTCAGGCCCGTGACCACGACCGGCAGCTCATGCGGCGGCAGTCCGTCCGTGTAGTGCAGGACGGCGGTCACGGGCAGGTTCTCACACCCGACCGGCCCGTCGATCACGACGCGTAGGCCACGTATGGCAGTGAACGCGTACACCGCACCCCAATAACCGCCCGCGCGATCATGATCCTGGACGAGCACTACGTCCCCACCGCTTCCACGGCGCGCGCGCGCGCGGCCAGTGACTTCTTATACCGCTCCCGCGAACCCGGCGGCTCCACCGGAACGCCCTGGGTGCCATAACCGAGTGCCGGGCCGGTGCCGACGCCCTCGAAGAACTCGACCATACGGCCAAACCGGCCTGCGCCTGCGATCTGCGCGTGGACGATCGCGGCCAATGCGCCAGCGCCGGGTGCGCCGAACAATGGGCGGGCGCTGACCATGTTCGTATAATACAGCGCCGGGATACCAAGCTCCTTCGCCTTCTGAACCAGCGGCGTCGTCCCGATCGCGAGGTGGGGGCGCACGTCCATCATGGCCGCGAGGTCCTGCTCCAACGACGCGCGGTATTGCACGTGCACGCCGCGCGCAGCCAGCCACTCGCGATCGATCTCGCTCCATGGCGTGCGCGGGCAGGCGGTGCCGACATACGGGACTTCCGCCCCGGCCTCGATCAGCGCGCGGGCGACCAGCAATTCACTGCCTTCATAGCCGCTGACGGTGATGCGGGCGTGGATCGGGTTCTTTTCCAATGCCGCGCGAATGCCCGGTAGTGCGGCCTGCTTGGCCGCGTCGATCAACGCTGGCGACACGCCGGCGGCAGCACCCACGGCGTCCAGCCAGGCGGCCGTACCCGCAACCCCCACCGGCCCACTGCCCACGACGGGGCGGCCTGCGGTCTCGAACTCACGAACCGTCGCGGTATAAAACGGATGCGCCGCCGCCGCGACCCGGCAGTCCAAAGCCGCGTACAAATCCCGCCACTCACGCGATGGCAATTGCGGCGCCACGGCCATGCCCATCGGGGCGAGCAGCGCACCCACGCCCGGCGGATCGCCCGGAAAGAACTCGCCGATCATGCAGACGGTCGGCTTGTCCTGAGACGTGCGGGGCCGGGCGACGGGGCCCTGCTCGGCTTCGGTCCGGGCATATTTCAACATAGCGCCGGCAAGCACGTCCTTCGCCTCGGCATGGGTGGGGACCCCGAAACCGGGTACATCGATGCCGATCACGCGCACGCCGTCGATCTGCTTCGGCAGCCGGTCCAGAGGCACGCCCGAGGCGGTCGGCACGCATAAATTGATGACGACGACGCAATCCAGTTCGGCCGGCTTGGCCGTCGCGTACACGGCGTCGCGAATGTCTTCATACAACTGGCCGCGCACCAGTGACTCGCTGTTGAACGGCACATAACCGACGCTGCGGCGTGCCCCGTAAAAGTGGCTCGTGAAGGTCAGGCCGTACACGCAGCACGCACTACCGCTCAGGATCGTGGCGGTGCGGCGCATGCGTAGGCCCACGCGCAATGCGCCGAAAGCCGGGCACATGGATTGCGGCTGGTCGTGTGGCCCACGCGGATAGTCGGCCATCAGCTGGTCCATGGCCGCACTCTTGCCAGCCGCGCGTGCGGCGGCATCCAGCGTCTCCCGTCCGCCGTGGCAGCTAGCGGTCATACACCCTCATAAATGACTTCGAGGGATGGCCGCGCGACCTGCGTAGTCCCACACATATCGGCCTCGGTCGCCGGAGTCAGCACGACGCCACGACCGACCGCGTCACCCTTGAACAGGTTCAGAAGCGCGTCATGCGTCAGCGGTGCCGGGCGTACGGGCGGCGCGATCGCGACCTGTTCGGCCAGCGTTTCGAACATGGACGCCCAGTCGCCGCCGGGCTTGCCGATGATCTCGTAGTTCGCAGACTTCCGCCGGATGTCCTCATTGGCGGGGATGGCGCTCAACACGGGGATGCCGACCGCCTCGGCAAAGGCCTGCGCCTCACCAGTGCCATCGTCCTTATTGATGACCATGCCGGCCACGCCGACATTGCCGCCCATCTTGCGGAAGTAATCGACGGCGCTGCACACGTTGTTGGCCACATACAGCGACTGTAGGTCGTTGGACGCGACAACGATTACCTTCTGGCACATGTCCCGCGCGATCGGCAGGCCGAACCCGCCGCACACGACGTCGCCTAAGAAATCCAGCAGCACATAATCAAATCCCCAATCGTGGAAGCCCAACTTCTCCAGCAGCTCAAAGCCGTGGATAATGCCGCGCCCGCCGCAACCGCGCCCGACTTCCGGCCCGCCGAGCTCCATGGCGAACACGCCGTCGCGTATGAAGCATACGTCGCCAATGGTGACCTTCTCGCCGGCCAGCTTCTTCTTGCTGCTCGTCTCGATAATCGTCGGGCAGCTGCGCCCGCCGAATAGTAGCGACGTGGTGTCGGACTTTGGATCACACCCGATCAGCAGCACGCGCTTGCCCTGCTGCGCCATCATGTAGCTGAGGTTTGCCAGGGTAAAACTCTTGCCGATACCGCCCTTGCCGTAGATGGCAATAACCTGCGTCTCTTTCTTCACCGGCCCCGTGTGGACCGCATCTGGCTCCTGCGCAGCCTCGTCACGCAGCGCATCGGTCATGCTCACGGGCGTGATGGCATTCATGCGGCGCTCCAATCCAGGGTCATTTTCAGGCACGCCGGGTCAGTGAATGCGGTGTTGTAGGCGCCCACGGCGTCGGTGGCCGGGCGCTGGTGCGTGATCAACCCGTCGAGCGACAGCGCGCCCGACCCGGCATGTTCCGCGACATAAGCCAGGTCCGCGGGCGTCCATTGCGCCGCAATCCGGAACCGGGCCTCGCGCATAAAGGCGGGGGCGAACGCGAAACTTAGCCGGTCGTAAAACCCGGCCAGCACGATCTCACCGGCCGGCGCGAGGCGCTGCACAAGGCTATCAAGGATCGCGGCGTCACCCGAAACATCATAGATGGCGCGGTAATCGCGGCGTGGATCGGCGTCTGGGTGCATCACGGTGTAGCCGGCGGCGCCCTGGGCCCGGTCGTCCTGCGTCTCCCACACGGTCGGCGTACCACCGGCCAGCATGGCCAGTCGCGCCAACAAACGGCCGAGTGCGCCATGGCCCACAATCAAATCGGGCGCTGCATGGCCCGCCAAGGCGTGGCGTGCAGTGGCGGCCAGGGCCAACAGCACCGCCTGTTGTCCCAACGCTTCCGGAACGGTTGTTACGCGCGCAGCGGGGACGACAACGCGGGAGGCAGCCCCGCCAAACAGGCCACGCACCGGGCCGTAGCAATTGGCACCCGGCACAAAAACCAGGTCACCCTCACGTAGCGCACCCGCCGCCTGTGCCACGCGGCCCACGGTTTCGTAGCCCGGTACTAGCGGGTATCCCATACCGGGAAAGGGCGGCATCGCGCCGGTGTACAGCAGGCGTTCGGTGCCTGCGCTGATACCGCTCCATGCCACATCGATCACAGCGTCCAGCAAACCGGGGGGGTCGAGCGGTAGGCTTCGGAGGGTAATCGTGCCAGGCTGCTCTAGAAGGACGGCGGTTGCTGTGATCGCTGTCATTACGCCTCCCGTAATCCGCCCGGGTTGGATCCCCGCTGTAGTACCGTTAGCCTAACTTGACGACGAAAGTTGTCAACCATGATTTACACTTTTGCTGTCAAAACCCGAACCAGCAGGGGTGTTGCCGTCGGGCGTAGCTGTGTGTGGCCGAACCCCGCCGCCTGCAACATGGCCGTCAGAACCGCCCGGCTACGCGGACGGCCGGCACCCATCGCCAGCAGGTATAGGCTGAAATACGCACCCACGCTCGCCGTGTCGGCCATTGGTTCGGCTAGCACAACCGTGCCGCCCGGCTCCAGGGCTGCCCGCACGGCACGTAGGATAGCCATCGCCTGGTCGTCGTCGTGGTCGTGGATCACCCGTACGAGGCTGATGACGTCTGCGCCGGGCGGTAGCGGGTCGTGAAACACGTCACCACCCACGGCCGTCACGCGATCCTGGGACTGTGCCCGCGCGACAACGGCCGGCAGGTCGAACACCGTACCGCGCAAACCCGGTGTCCGCTGCACGGCCGCGGTCACGAATGCGCCCGTACCCCCGCCCACGTCCAGCAGGTGATGGTGGTGGTGTAGCGGGTACGCATCCAGGATCTCGGCCGAGACCAATGGCTGCGACGCCGCCATCAGCGCCGAGTACCCGGCCACGGGACCGTCTGCCAACGCCCCGGGCGCCGCCGAACCGGCATAGGCCCAGTAGTCGCCCAACGAGCCGCGCCCGGCCCGCAGCAGCGCCACCGGGTCGGCCAGATCGGCGTAAAGCAGCTTATGGTGCCGCACCATCGCGACCAGTCCGGCATTGCCGACCACCGCCGCACCCAGCGGACCCAGGCGGACCGCATCGCCGCGCAGCACCAGCAGGCGCAGGCCGACTGCCGCGTTTACCAGCGCGCGGAATGCCGGCACCGGCACGTCGCCCGCAAGCGTCACCAACGGCACTGGCCCACCCGCCAGCCGCTCGAACACATTCAGTTCCACGCATGCCGCCAGCGTCTGCGCGTACACAAAGCCGGCGCAGATATCGAACAGCGCCCGCGTTCGCCGGCGCGCGATGGGCCGGGTCAATGGGAAGCGGGCCGCCCATGCACGGAAGCCCGGCTGGGTGACCAGCCGGTCGCGAAGCCGGTCCAGCAAACCTAGGCGGCCCGCAAACCCAGCTCGGCCGGCAGCAGGCGGGCGGTTTCACTCAGAATGTGGGCCCGCAACAGGGCGGCGCCCGGGCAGTCGGGCACGCTATCCACCGCATCGGCCGCCAGCGCATCGAGCCGGGAAACGGCCCCGGCCATGCCGAGCGTGCGCACCGCATTGGGACGGCCATGCGCTGCGTCCTGACCCACGGGCTTGCCGATCGACTCCGTCCGGCCGACCGCATCCAGAATATCGTCGGCAACCTGAAATGCCTCACCCAAACAGGCGCCCAGCCGCCGCCAGGGCTCGGCCGGCACACCCGCTGCGGCCGCGCCCGCAATGGTCGCGGCGGCAAACAGGGCACCCGTCTTTTCCTGCTGGTAACGTGACAAGTCGATGCTGTCCTCACACTCCCACGCCTGCCCGGCAACGATGCCGAATGGCACACCGACTGCCGCACCGATGGTCATGACCAGCGGGCCGAGGCGAAGTGGCGACGTGGCCGAGCCCAAAGCCACAGTCTGAAACGCCAGCACGATCAGCGCGTCCCCAGCCAGCACGGCCAGTGGCGCGCCGAATTGCGCATGGACGGACGGCCTGCCGCGCCGGGTGGCGGCGTCGTCAAAACACGGCAGGTCGTCATGCACCAATGACGCGCAGTGCAGCAGCTCGATCGCGGCGGCGGCGCTGGCCGTGATTTCGGGCACGTCTTCCCCACACGCGGCGGCAACAGCCAGGCACAGACGGGGACGGATGCGTGCGCCACGCGGAAATACGGCATGGCGCATGGCCGCGGCCAGCAACGGTGGGCAGCCCGGCACGTCGGCCCGGGCAATGGCAGAGGTCAGGGCCCGCTCGATCCGCGCACTATGGTCCACCACCGTTCCCCCGCCGTTGTGTCAACCCAATCGGTCGTGCACACTGTCAATCTGTCCTGACACTTTCGTCAAGCATAAAACAGGGATGCGATGCAGGTCGTCATCATCGGGGCTGGTATAGGCGGTTTGGCGGCAGCAATCGATCTCGCGCGGCAGGGTGCTGACGTTACG
>JAYVTX010000100.1:0-2646 GCA_043788425.1 Rhodospirillales bacterium | reverse complement strand
GTTCGGTGGTTTAGGCTCCGGCGATCGTTGGGTTTACCGTCGGTGTCCTGGTAGGTCGGCGGGTGCCGGGCACGGGGCTCACGGCTGCGTCGGTCCTAGGTCTTAATTCCGCCTGGCGGAACACGGTAACGCTTGTCGTGCCCGTCGTCTCCGCCGCATTCGGGCCGGATGGCTTGAAATTGCTGCTGCCGATTCTGAGCTTGCAAACCATCATTCTGTTGCCGCTAGCGACGGTATTGATCGCCGCTGAGGCGGCCCCGGCCGGCACCGGCCCGCTCGCTGCCGCATCGGCAGGGATGGTGGTGGCAGGTACGGTCCTGTCCGTACTGACGCTGTCGTTGTTTCTGGCGATCGGCTGCTATAGCCGGGTACCGCATGAACTGGCTCGGACCCCCTGGGTGCGCACCAGGGCTCTTGGCCGGGCGCCATCGAACTACTCCGGCAGACTTGAGGCCAGGACTATTGCGGTGCGCCGCAGCAACACCGCAACCAAAAGTAAAAACTTGTAAGTCGTGAACATACGGCTGCCAGAGTGCGTGGTACATGAACACTATGCTTCAGTCTCCGACAACCGTTCTGCAGGTTTTGCCGAAACTTGAGACGGGCGGGGTAGAGCGGGGGACGATCGAGATTACTCAGGCCGTGCGGGACGGCGGTGGACGCCCGTTGGTGTCCAGTGCCGGGGGGCGGCTGGTTGCCGCCGTAACCCGGGCGGGGGGGCGGCACATCGGAATGCCGCTCGCGACAAAAGACCCGATCAACATTCTGATGAATGCTCACCGGCTTCGCCGTCTTATTCAGGAGGAGGGTGTGGCGGTGATCCATGCCCGCAGCCGCGCGCCTGGCTGGTCCGCCCTGATCGCGGCACGCCGTGCGGGGGTGCCGTTGGTAACGACCTATCACGGTGCTTATGCCGAAAGCGGGTGGATCAAGCGGCTGTATAATAGCGTGATGGCCCGCGGCGACCGGGTTATTGCCACCAGCCACTACGTAGCCGGGTTGATCGCCACCCGGCACAAGGTGGCACCAGACCGAATTCGCATCATCCACCGCGGCGTTGATCCAGACGTTTTTAACCCCAATCGCGTCAGTCCGGGCCGGCTGGCCAAGCTGGCCCAGGTCTGGCGTCTGCCGGATGGGCGTCCAACAATTGTACTGCCGGCCCGTCTGACCCGGTGGAAGGGCGGTCCGGTGCTGCTCGACGCCATGGCCCGTATGCACCGGCAGGATACGGTCTGCGTGCTAGTGGGCTCTGATCAGGGACGCGCCCGGTTCAGCGAGCAGCTCGTGCGCCAGGCGGAGCGGCTAGGCCTGGCGGACCGGTTGCGCCTGGTTGGTCATTGCGACGACATGCCGGCCGCACTGCTGCTGGCTGACGTCGTGGTCAGTGCAAGCACGCAGCCCGAGGCATTTGGCCGCGCCGTGATCGAGGCGCAGGCCATGGGCCGGATGGTGATTGCGACCGATCACGGCGGCGCGGCCGAGACAGTAGTAAACGGCACCACCGGCTGGCGCGTGCCGCCGGGCGATGTGGAGGCGCTGGCAAGTGCCCTCGATCATGCCCTAGGGCTGACCCAGGAATGGCGCGACTGGATTGGCACGCAGAGCCGGGCCTCGGTTATCGAGCGTTACAGCCTTCAAGCCATGCAGCAATCGACTCTGCGTGTTTATGACGAACTTATCGGCAGCACTCTCGCTGACGGTGCCAGCGTTGCTTCTGCGGAGGGTGGCGATGGCGGCAAAAGCGCAGAAGACCGGCCTGGCGTTGCGGGAGCGGATCAACGATGAGATCACGGACGGTGTTCATGCCGGGCGGGCCGAGCAGTTGTTGGCACTGAAGGCCGACCGGCCGCGCACCCCCGATTCGCACGGGACTGACAAGTTTACCCGAACCCGCACGGGGACGAAAAACGTCGGGCCCAAGGCTACCAAGAAGTAACACTTGCCAAACGTGCTCTGAATTGGCCCTATCTCTTGTAATGCCCGGTTAAGGGCGCAGCGGGGGATGACTATGGCGATTAGGGACGTTGAGGTACAGACGATTGCACGGGTAACCACCCGTTTAGTACCGTTTCTGATACTCTGTTATTTTATAGCGTACCTTGATCGCGTGAATGTCGGGTTCGCGGCGCTCACGATGAATAAGGACCTGAACCTAACCTCGACGCAGTTTGCGACCGGTGCCGGCATCTTCTTTCTGGCCTATTTTGTGTTTGAGGTGCCGAGTAATCTGTTTCTAGACCGGTTCGGCGCGCGCAAATGGATCGCCCGGATTATGTTCAGCTGGGGAATTTTATCAGCGCTGATGGCATTTATCCCGCAGATCGCCGCGGCAACCGGATTCTCATCCACGTCCGTTTTCTACACGATCCGCATTTTGCTGGGCGTGGCGGAGGCGGGGTTCTTCCCTGGGATTATCTTCTTCATCACGTTGTGGTTCCCGTCGCAATATCGCGGGCGGATCATCGGGTATTTCATGGCAGCGATCCCGCTTAGCAGCGTCATCGGCGCGCCGATTTCGGGTCAGCTTTTGAATGTTTCCGGTTTTGGCCTCGTCGGCTGGCAGTGGTTGTTCATCATCGAGGCCCTGCCTGCGGTAGTGCTGTCCGTCGTTGTGTTCTATTACCTGACGGATCGTCCGGCGGA
>JAYVTX010000099.1:0-2751 GCA_043788425.1 Rhodospirillales bacterium | reverse complement strand
TGCACACGGGCGTGACGTTGCGGGAGCCCCGGAACCAAAAGATCGAAGTGCAAATCCGCACGTCCGACATGCACGACGTGGCCGAAAACGGGGTGGCGGCGCATTGGCTCTATAAGCAGCACGACGCGTCATCGTCCGAGCTGCAGCGCTTTCGCTGGGTTCAGGATCTGCTGGAGATTTTGGATAACAGCCAGGCGGCCGACGATTTCCTCGAGAACACGAAGCTGGAATTGTACCAGGACCAGGTGTTCTGCTTCACGCCGAAGGGGCAATTGATCGAGCTGCCGCGCGGTGCCACCAGCATCGATTTCGCCTATGCCGTGCACAGCCAGGTGGGCGACACGTGCGTGGGCGCCAAGGTCAATGGCCGGCTGATGCCGCTGCGGCACGAGCTGCAAAATGGCGATCAGGTCGAGGTCATGACCGCCCGGGGCGGCACGCCGTCGCCGGCCTGGGAGCGATTTGTCGTCACAGGCAAGGCGCGGGCGCGCATCCGCCGGCACGTGGCGGCGCAGCAGCGGCAGGACACGATCGATTCTGGCCGCAGCGCAGTGGCCAAGGCGTTTCGGCAAGAGGGCGTGGACGGCAGCGAAAAGGTGCTGGAAACGACGCTGAAAGCGTTGAAGGCCGCCACGCTGGACGACCTGTTCGTCATGGTCGGTAACGGCCATGCGGGCGCCCGCGACGTGGTGCATACGGCGTATCCTGAGCTGCGCGCGACCCCCCGTGCGCCGCGAATGACACCCAGCCTGCCGCCCCGTGCCGGCCGAGTGGCACCGGACGGTATGCCGATCAGCGGCCTCGTGACCGGCATGGCGGTGCATTATGCCGGCTGCTGCCACCCGCTGCCCGGCGACCGTATTGTCGGCATCGTCACGACCGGTAAGGGCGTCACGATCCACACGCGTGATTGCCAGACGCTCGAAAGCTTTGCCGCGACGCCCGAGCGGTTCATCGATGTCGCGTGGGAGGGTGACCGACCGGGCACCACGCATACCGGGCGGATCAGCGCGATCGCCGTGAATGTGCCGAGTACGCTGGCCAACCTTACCAACGCTGTCGCGAAATATGACGGGGCGGTGTCGAACCTTAAAATTATCAACCGGCAGACCGATTTCTGTGAGGTGTTGCTGGATGTCGAGGTTCGGGATTTGCGTCATCTCGGCACCGTTATCGCCGGGCTGCGGGCGGCGCCGGGCGTAACGCAGGTGGAGCGAGCCCGCGGATGACTGGGCTGGTGTTGGGGATGGGCGCCGATCTGTGCGACGTCCGCCGGGTCGCCCGCGTGTTGGAGCGGTTCGGGCGGCGATTTGTCGACCGCGTGTTTACTCCGGCCGAACGCGCCCGAGCCGCACGCCGGACGCCGGCGCTGCATGCCGGCACCTACGCCAAGCGGTTTGCGGCCAAGGAGGCCTGTGCCAAGGCGCTCGGCACCGGCTTCAGCCAGGGTGTTTTCCATTCCGACATGGGCGTGGAAAACCTACCATCGGGCCAGCCAATGCTTGTCCTTACGGGCGGCGCACTGGCGCGGTTACAGGCACTGGTGCCAGACGGGTTTACGCCCCATTTGGCGCTGACGATCACCGACGAGTATCCGTACGCCTTCGCCCAGGTACTGATCACCGCCCAGCCGGTTGCTTGACACTCTCCCGTGCGGTCGGCTTGATCCGGCGCACTCACTCGTAGCGGATCACCTCCCCCCATGGCCAAGCAAAGTTCGGGCGGCTTGCTCGACAACGTCAAGACGCTCGTCTACGCGGCTGCCATCGCGATCGGCATCCGAACCGTGGCCTTTGAGCCGTTCAGTATTCCGTCCGGATCGATGATCCCGACCCTGCTGGTCGGCGACTATTTATTCGTGAGCAAATACAGCTACGGCTACTCCCGTTACTCGATGCCGTTGGCGCCAAATCTGTTCAGCGGGCGCCTGTTCGGCCGTCTGCCGGAGCGGGGCGACGTGGCGGTGTTTAAGTGGCCGCAAGATAATTCGACCGACTACATCAAGCGCATCGTGGCCCTGCCCGGCGATCGCATTCAGATGAAGTCCGGCCAGCTGTACATCAACGGCGCCATGCTGCCGCGGCAGGCGATGGGCGAATATACGGCCGATGACGAAGGCATGCGCACCGTAGCCCGCGCCTATACAGAGACGCTGCCGACCGGGCGCAAATACGAGATCATCAAGATGTATGACGAGGGCGGCCTGAACTCGACTCAGGAGTTCCTGGTGCCGGACGCCCATGTGTTTGCGATGGGCGACAACCGCGACAACTCGTCCGATAGCCGGGCACCCGGCGGCGGGGTGGGGTTCGTGCCGGTCGAGAACCTGGTCGGCCGGGCGGAGTTTATTTGGTTCTCCGTCGATGGGCGCGACCCATGGTGGCAGGTCTGGCGCTGGCCGTTCGAGATTCGGTGGTCGCGGCTCCTGCGCGGCGTTTCATGACGGGTGCGGCGGTCGCCGAAGGAATCTTGGGGCACCAGTTTGCCCGGCCGCACCTGCTGACGGAGGCGCTGACCCATCGTTCGGCGAGCAACGTGCGCAAACCGCGGGGCGCAGGCCGGGGCGCCGGGTCGAACGAGCGGCTCGAGTTTATCGGCGATCGCGTCCTGGGGTTGATCGTCGCCGAGTGGCTGATCGAGCGCTTTCCCGATGAACAGGAGGGCGCGCTCGGCCCTCGGCATGCCCATCTCGTGTCACGGCAGGTCTTGGCCGAGGTCGCGGTCGCGGCTGGGCTGGCGGAGGCGCTGGAT
>JAYVTX010000098.1:0-4203 GCA_043788425.1 Rhodospirillales bacterium | reverse complement strand
GCGCCGCCCCGTAGCAGGATCTCGTTACCGGCAAACAGGCTGCCCGCCAGGAATAACGGGATGATGTAGTAATACAGCCGGAACACGACGATGGCGCCCAGGATCTGCGGCGGTTGCAAGTAAGGCTCCAGCCCCAGAAGCATTGCAGTGTCGAACACACCCAATCCGCCGGGTACATTGGCCGCCAGCCCGGCGGTGTAGGATGCGACGTACACGCCCAAAAAGCGCAAATACGTTAGCCCCGGTGCGTCGGGCAGCAGCTGGTAGACGATCGCCGCCGTGACCGCCACGTCGACCGTGGCCAAGGCCACCTGGACCACCGCCATGCGGTAATCCGGCAGCGTGACCTCATTTCCAAAAAGACGGATGGTGCCGATGAACTTCGCCAGGCTCACATAGGCCGCGACCACGCCCCACAGGGCGACGCCGACCAGGTACATGCCCCAGCGTGGAACCCGGTCGCCAAAGAACGGAACGGCGTCGGGTTCCAGGAATAGGATAATGCCCCCGAGCACCATGCCACCCAGCCCAAAGGTCAGGCTACAAAACGCAACGACCTTGGCAATCTGGAACGGCGTCAGCCCCCAATGCGCGTATAGCCGGTACCGCACCGCCGCCCCACTGACGGCCGCAAAACCCAGGTTGTGCGATAGCGCATAGGCGCAGAACGATGCGAAGCTGACCCGCGCGTAGCTGACGGGCCGGCCGGCATAGATCGTTCCCAGCCGGTCGTAGAACGTCAGTACGCCATACGACAGCACGGTCCAGATGAAGCTAAGCAACAACGCCCGCGGCGGGATCGCGGCCAGCGCTGCCTTCACGTCGGCGATCTTTAGGTCCCGGAACTCTTTCCAGACGACGTACACCGCGCCGACCAGCAGAAGCAGACCTAGGACAGCCGGAATCTGGCGTAGCGCCTTTTTCAGCGGTGGCGGCATTAGGCGGCCGTTGTCATGTTGGGCGCTTTGCTTGGTTGGGCGGCAGCGATACGCGCATGGATCAACGCGATCGTCTCCTCACGTCCATACAGGGCGACGAACCCGCCAAAGCGCGGGCCCTCGGTCTGACCCAACAGGACTTGATACAGGGCAGCGAACCAATCCTTCAGGGCCGGGAATGGGTGGCGCTTGCCGACGGCATAGACCTCATCCTGAATAGTCTCCGCGGTGGAAGCGTCAGGCAACGCGGCCAGCGTTTCGGCCAGGTCCAGCAATGCCGCCTGCTCCAACGGGATGGGCGCGCGAAACACCTTCGCGGGCGCAACGAAGTCGCGGTAGTATTGCACGGCATACGTCACCAGCTGGCCAAGGAACGGCGCCTGTTCCGGCGTGACCCCTGGGCTGTAGCGTTCCAAAAACCCCCAGAGCATCGCCGGACGCGACGCGTTCACGACGCTGGCCAGGTTCAGCAGCATGCCGAACGGGACCGGGCTCCAGCCGTCCTGAACGCGCCCGCCTTGGATATGCCAGGCCGGATTGGCATGCTGCTCTGCCGGTGTTTGGGCAGGCAACTTGGCGGCGTTGGTCAGGTACTCGTCGACCGCGCGGGGGATCACGTCGAAAAACAGTCGCTTCGCCCGGTGCGGCGCGTTGTACATGAACTGGCCAAGACTTTCCGGCGGGGCGTAGCGCAGCCACTCCTCAACGCTCAGGCCGTTGCCCTTGCTCTTGCTTATCTTTTGCGCGTGCTCGTCGAGGAACAGTTCGTACGTGTAGCCGACCGGTGGGGCCGATCCCATGACCTGACACACCCGGCCGGAGAGCTTGACGGAGTCGATCAGGTCCTTGCCCGACATCTCATAATCGACGTCCAGCGCGTGCCATCGCATGGCCCAATCGGCCTTCCATTGCAGCTTGCATGCGCCGCCGGTGATGGGTGTTTGGAACCGTTCGCCGGTGGCCGGGTCCTGCCATTCCAGGACGTTCGCGGCCGGGTCAACGCGGTCGATGCGGACCTGCATAACCTGCCCAGTGCGCGGGTGGATGGGCAAAAATGGCGAGTACGTCGCCTGACGCTCCGCCCCCAGGGTCGGCAGCACGACGGCCACGATCGCGTCGTGCCGCTCCGCCGCGCGCAGCAGGGCCGCGTCAAACCGCCCGGACGCATAATAGTCGGTGCTGGACGCGAATTCGTATTCGAAGCCGAAACTGTCGAGGAACGCCTGCAGCCGCGCGTTGTTATGCGCGCCGAAACTGGCATGGGTACCGAACGGGTCGGGTACGCGGGTCAGCGGCTGGCCGATGAACTCCCGCAGCATGTCGCGTTGCGGCACGTTGTCGGGTACTTTTCGCAGGGCATCCATATCGTCGCTGAACGCCAGCAGCCGGGCGGGCCGGCCGGTGAGCGTCGTGTAGGCGTGGCGGACCCAGGTGGTGCGCGCAACCTCACCAAAGGTGCCGATATGGGGCAGGCCACTTGGGCCATACCCGGTTTCGAACAGGGCTGTTTTCTTACCAATGGCCGCCACCCGGGCGGCGACGCGAGCGGCTTCTTCAAACGGCCAGGACCTCGGCAGAGAGGCGTCAGTGTTACGAACGGTATCGGGCATGCGTTGCAAGCTAGGAACGCGATCTCCGCCGGTCAATCACGGGCGGGCATCAATCTAGCCATAACCGCTTGAGCCGGCGCGGTAGCAGCCGTAGATCGGTCTATGGACGCTGAAAACCTGCTGCTGCCAGAGG
Organism: Rhodospirillales bacterium; assembly: GCA_043788425.1. Classification (GTDB taxonomy): domain Bacteria; phylum Pseudomonadota; class Alphaproteobacteria; order Acetobacterales; family Acetobacteraceae; genus JANPPS01. The sequence continues at coordinate 1,522 of JAYVTX010000098.1, read as the reverse complement.
CGCCCGCGATCGTGGCCGGGCATGGGCGCGCCGCGGTGCTGACGATCGATGGTGAGCTATTGACCCTCGACCGGGCCGAGGCCGCCGCCCTGGTCGCGGGCGGCCCGCTGCCGCTGGTGGTGCATGCCCCCGCCACGCTGCGACGGCTGCGTCTGGCGCCGACGCCGTGCCTCGATCTTTTAGAGCTGTTCGCCTTTGTCTTGCCCGCCCGCCCGGTCACGCCAACGCCGCGGGGCATGGCACTGGCGCTAGACCTCGATCCGCCGATAACGACCGAGGATGCGGCCGCATTGTTGCCCGATATCGCGGCGGCGCTGCTGCGGCACCTGTCCCGGGCGCGCGACGTACCGCTGAATGCCGATGCGGCGGGGTTGGCGTCCCGGCTGGGCGCGGCTGGTTGGCCGTGGGCGCGGGCGGTGCTGGCGGCGCTGGGTGCACCGGCCGCCCAGCCCACCCTGGCCGGGCTGCGAATTTGGCGTCGGCTGCCGGAATGGGAGGATGAGGCACCTGCTTCGCCCGCCAGCGCCCTGCCGGTCACGCCGGCAGAGGCCCGGACCCGGCTGGCGCAAATCCTGGGCACCGGCGCAGAACAGCGCCCCGGCCAGGCCGATTACGCCAGCGCCGCCACCCGCGCCTTCGACCCGCGCGAAGCGGCCGGCGACCCGCACACTATTTTGGCCGAGGCTGGGACCGGCACCGGCAAGACCCTCGCCTACATCGCGCCGGCCAGCCTGTGGGCGGAACGCAACCGCGGCACCGTTTGGGTCAGTACCTATACCCGGCACCTGCAACGCCAAATCGACCGGGAGCTGGTGCGCCTATTCCCCGACCCGGCCGAACGCCGCCGGCGCGTGGTGGTGCGTAAGGGGCGGGAGAACTATTTGTGCCTGCTTAATTATGAGGAGCAGGTCAACGCCGTGGGCGGCAGCGCCAATGCCACCGTTGCATTAGGGCTGATTGCGCGTTGGGGCCTTTCGACCACGGATGGCGACGTGGCTGGCGGCGATCTGCCGGGCTGGTTCCCGGAGCTGTTCGGCCCCGGCCTGCTACCCGCCATCGCCGACCGCCGGGGTGAGTGCATTTTCGGCGCCTGCCCGCACTATCGAAAGTGCTTCGTCGAACACACCGTCCGCCGGGCGCGCGGCGCGGAGCTGGTAATCGCCAACCATGCCCTGGTGATGGCGCAGGCGGCGTGGGGCGGCATCGATGATGACAGCGTGCCGACCCGCTACGTGTTCGACGAGGGCCACCACGTGTTCGACGCTGCCGACGGTGCCTTCAGCGCCGAGCTGTCGGGGGTCGAGGCGGCAATCCTACGCAGTTGGTTATTGGGGGCCGAAGAAGGCCGGTCGCGCGCCCGGGGCCTACGCCGGCGGCTGGAGGACCTGATCGCCGGCGACGAAGCGCTGGAACGCCCGATCGATGAGGTGTTGCGCGCCGCCCGCGCCCTGCCCGCCGCCGGCTGGGGTGGGCGCATGGCTGGGGGCGACGAGCCGGCTAATGCAGCCGAACGGTTTTTGGC
>JAYVTX010000097.1:0-30219 GCA_043788425.1 Rhodospirillales bacterium | reverse complement strand
TCACGGTGCAAAAGCTCGAGCTGCAATTAGAGGCCGACATCAACATCACGGCCGTCTGGGGGACCGGGGATACGTCGCCCAAGCCGGTGGGTTTCGACGCTGTCCGGGTAAAGGTCACGCTCGAAAGCGACGCAACGCCTGCGCAACGGGACGCGCTTATTGCGCACGCCGCCAAGTGGTCGCCAGTGGCCAACACGTTCACCAAGCCAGTCGGCGTAAACGTAGCAGCCGCCTAGTACATACGGAGCCGCCCGTGACGCACCTCGCCCCGACTCAGGCCGCAATCGCCCACACGTCGCTTGCATCGTCCGCAATCCTAGAACGGGTGCGGACGATCGCGGCCGATATCGCCCCCGCTGCGCACGATATCGACCATAAGGGCGTCTACCCGGGCGATTTCCTGCGCGGGCTAGGTGCGGCGGGCGCGTTTTCCCCACACCTTGCAGCCCAGACGACGGTGGGCGGCCGGGACCTGGGGCTGGCTATCCGCGCCATGGCGGCGGTGGGTGCCAGCTGCATGAGCACCGCGTTCTGCATGTGGTGCCAAGACGCGTGCGGCTGGTATCTGGAAAACACGGGTAACACTGCCCTGCGTGACTTGCTGCAACCCGGCATCGCCGCCGGCACCCTTCTGGGCGGCACCGGCCTGTCGAACCCGGTAAAGGCGCTGTCGGGCATTGAACGGTTCAAACTCCGCGCCCAACGAACGGATGGTGGCTATATTGTATCCGGCGTGCTGCCCTGGGTCAGCAATCTGGGCGACAAACACTGGTTCGGCACCGTGTTCGAGGACGCGGCAGACCCTGCCCACCGCCTGATGGCCATGGTCCAATGCGGCCAGCCCGGCGTCGAGATCAAGCAGAACGCCCGGTTCATCGCGCTGGAGGGGACCGGCACGTACTCCGTGCTGTTCCGGCGGGCGTTCATTGCCGACGAAATGCTGCTAGCCGATCCGCTGGGCGACATGGTTAGGCGGGTCAAACCCGGCTTTCTGCTGTTGCAGGCCGGCATGGGGCTGGGCGTAACCCAGGCCGCAATTGGGCTGATGCATACGGCCAACGCGACCCTCGGCGCCTCCAACGCCTATTTGCCAAAGCAGGTCGATGCGTTCGAGCGCGAGCTGGAGACGCTGCACACCACCATCGACGGGCTTGCCGCAACGCCCCTTGATGGCTCGGCCGACTACGTCCGCGCCGTGCTCACGGCCCGCCTACGCACGAGCGAGCTGACATTGGAGGCCGCGCAATCCGCCCTGCTGCACGCCGGCGCGCGCGGGTACATCGAGGGTTCGGCCACCAGCCGCGTCCTGCGCGAAAGCTATTTCGTGGCAATCATCACGCCGTCGATCAAGCACCTGCGCCAAGAACTAGAGTTGCTGGGCCGCCACTGATGCAGGTCGTGATCATGCAGGGTGGGGCCGAACACGTCCTGACCAGCCAACCCGGCGACCGTGTCATGGTCCTGGCGCGTGCGGCCGGTCTGCCGGTGAAGGGCGAATGCGAGGGCTCCGTCGCCTGCGCCACCTGCCACATGATCGTCGACCCGGCATGGGCCACGCGCCTCGCTCCCCCGACGGAGGAGGAGGAGACGATGCTCGACACCGTTTTCGACTTGACCCCCACGTCGCGCCTGAGTTGCCAGATTCGGATGACCCCGGCCCTGGATGGACTGCGCCTATCCCTCCCACCCGCCTGAAGGAGTGCAACGATGAGCGAGAAAGTGCTGCTGTCCCCCACCGAGCTGGCTGCGATGCAGGTCGCAGAAAAATTGGTCATCATCGACACGCGCAACCCAGATGCCTACGCCGCCGGGCACGTGGCGGGTGCGGTGAACCTGCATGAGATCTTTACCTACCTGGCCATGTCCACGCCCGAGGCGATGGTCGAGTTGCGCCAAAAGTTCAGCGATGCATTTGGGGATGCTGGCTTGTCCGGCGCAGAGACGGCCGTGCTGATTGAGGAAAGCATGAACACCGGCTTCGGCCAGTCCTGTCGCGGCTATTTCCTATTGAAGTACCTGGGCTACCCCAAGGCCATGATCCTGCATGGCGGGTTCGCCGCCTGGAAGGCCGAGGGCCTGCCGGTTTCGACCGCGGCGACGCATGGTACCCCCGCGACGTTCCCCCATTCCGACGCCGGGCTGCATATGATGCTGGACCAGGACGCGGTGCTGGCGGCACTCGGCCACACCGATACCGTGTTGCTGGATGTCCGCGACGTCGATGAGTGGATCGGCACCAGCAGCTCGCCCTACGGCCCGGATTTCTGCCCCCGTAAGGGCCGCATCCCCGGCGCAAGATGGATCGAATGGTACCGCCTGATGAAGCCGTCGGCTACTGGCCCGGTGTTCAAGTCCAAGCAGGAAATCCTGGCCGAATGCGCCAGCGTAGGCATCACGCCAACCACCCCCGTCTATTTGTATTGCTTCAAGGGTGCCCGGGCGTCGAACTCACTAGTTGCGCTGAAGGAGGCCGGGGTAACCGATGTGCGGCTGTATTTCGGATCGTGGAACGAGTGGAGCCGGGATGAAAGCCTGCCGATCGAAAGCGGCCTGCCCTACGCCGCCGCCGCGGAATGATGGATTGACGCCGTCCCAATCTCAGGTCGACGCACCGCTGTATCGGATCAGCCCTTGCCCGTAATCGACGACCCGTTCCAACCCGGCGCGCACGTGAACTGCGCGTGCTGCGCACAGGCAGCAGCCCGGTCCGAGGCGACGGCGGTGCAGGGTGCCGTCCTACGCAGCCTGTTCCCCGACGCAACCCGGCGGCGTGGGTTCCTACAAGCGGTCGGTGCCACCACGGCGGCGGCGGCGTTGGCAGAAATCTTCCCGCTCGCTGCGGCAGAGGCGCTGGCCCAGGCGGCACCAGGTCCGCTCGAAAAGAAGGACCTTACGATCGGGTTCATCCCGATCACCTGCGCGTCGCCGATCATCATGGCCAAGCCGCTCGGCTTTTACGAGCGCTACGGTTTGAATGTGAGCGTGGTGAAAACGCCAAGCTGGGCGATTGTGCGGGATAAGGCGCTAAATCGCGAGTACGACGCGACGCATATGCTGGCACCGATGCCATTCGCGCTTACGTTGGGGGCCGGTTCGGTTCGGCAGGACTGGACCATCCCCGCGATCGAAAACATCAACGGCCAGGCCATCACTCTCGCGTTGAAGCATAAGGACCGCCGCGACCCCACGACGTGGAAGGGCATGCGGTTTGGCATCCCGTTCCCCTACTCCATGCACAACTACCTGCTGCGCTACTATTTGGCGGAGGCCGGGCTCGATCCCGATAACGACGTGACGCTACGGGCCGTGCCGCCACCGGACATGGTCGCCAATCTACGTGCCGATAATATCGATGGTTTTTTGGGGCCAGACCCGGTCAATCAGCGGGCGGTGTTCGACGGGATCGGGTTCATCCACATCCTCAGTCGCGAAATTTGGGACGGCCACCCGTGCTGTGCTTTTGCGGCGTCGCGCGCGTTTCTGACTGAAAGCCCCAACACGTTCCTGGCGCTGACCAAGTCGTTGATCGACGCCACCGCCTACGCCAACAAGGCCGAGAACCGGTTGGAAGTGGCCAATGCCATCGCTCCGGCGGAATACCTGAACCAGCCGCCGGTCGTGGTGCGGCAGGCACTGACGGGCAAATTCGCCGACGGTTTGGGCAACATCATCGACCAGCCGCAACGTGCCGGGTTCGACCCGTTCCCGTGGGAGTCGTTCGGTGTCTGGATCCTGACGCAGATGAAGCGCTGGGGCCAGATCAAGGGCGACATCGCGTACGCCGATATCGCCCGCCAGGTCATGCTGGCGACCAATGCGGAAAAGCTGATGCGCGATCAGGGTCTGGCTGTGCAGGATCCCAGCACCAAAACGATCGTTGTCATGGGCCGCCCGTTCGACGCCTCAGCTCCCGAGGCCTATCTGGCGTCGTTCCCTATCAAGCGATGAGCATCGCCCCGTGAGTATTCAAGCCCGGTCCACGCTGCTGCTGGTCACGTTCCTACTCCTCATCTTCGGCGGTTGGCAGATCGCGACCATCCCCGGCCCCGGCACTCCACCGCCGATGACCAAGGAATATGCAGAGATGATGGGCGTCGAGGCCCAGCGTGGCGAGCGCACGGCGATGCCACGCCCGTCCGACATTGCTGGGGCGCTATGGGTGCAGCTGCGCGATCCGTTCTCAAACCACGGCACCAACACCCAGGGGATCGGCATCCAACTCGCCTGGTCGCTGGGCCGCGTGCTGATCGGCTTTACCCTTGCGGCGATCCTGGCGATCCCGTTGGGTTTCGTGATCGGCATGAGCCCGGTGCTGCATGGGGCACTCAACCCGATCATCCAGGTTCTGCGCCCAGTATCGCCGCTAGCCTGGATGCCGCTGGCGTTATTCACCATCAAAGATAGCTCCACCAGCGCGATCTTCGTCATATTCGTCTGTGCAATCTGGCCGCTGCTGCTGAACACTGCCTTTGGCGTGGCCAACGTACGGCGCGAATGGCTGAACGTCGCACGCACGCTGGAGGCTGGGCGCTGGCGAACGGCGTTCAGCGTCATTCTGCCAGCCGCCGCGCCCACGATCATGACGGGCGCACGCATTTCGATCGGGATTGCCTGGCTCGTGATCGTAGCGGCCGAGATGCTGGTGGGCGGCCCGGGCATTGGCTACTTTGTCTGGGATCAGTGGAACAACCTGTCCATTGCAAACATTATCGTTGCCATCTTACTCATTGGTTTTGTCGGCATGGGCCTGGACTTGCTGTTGGGCCAGGCAGCGCGGGCGGTCAGCTGGCGTGAGTAGGCCATGGCTGAGCGTTGAAGGGATTTCCCGGCGCTACGGGGCCCGCCCCGTGTTTCAAGACGTCTGGTTCGGCGTGGAGCGCGGCGAATTCGTCGTCCTGATCGGCCATTCCGGCTGTGGCAAGACGACCATCCTTAACATTCTGGCCGGGCTGGAGGCGCCGGAGGACGGGGTCATCATCCTCGATGGACGCGAAGTAAGCGGACCGTCGCTCGACCGGGCCGTTATCTTCCAGTCGCATGCGCTGATGCCGTGGCTGTCGGCGCTGAACAACGTGGCGTTTGCCGTGCGGGAGCGGAACCCCGGCTGGACCCGGTCCCACATCCGCGACCAGGCCCGGGCCGTCCTGCGTCTGGTCGGCCTTGACGATGCCGCTGACCGGCTGCCATCGGAGCTATCGGGGGGCATGAAGCAGCGGGTCGGCATCGCCCGCGCGCTATCGATCGAACCGGCGCTGCTGCTGATGGACGAGCCGTTCAGCGCGCTCGATGCGCTCACCCGCGGCACGTTGCAGGATGAGGTGCTGCGCCTCGTTGGCAGCCGTAACCAGACGGCATTCATGATCACGCATGATGTGGACGAAGCCATCCTGCTGGCCGACCGAATTCTGCTAATGACAAACGGCCCCGATGCGCGGGTGGCGGAGGTGGTGATAAATCCCCTGTCCCGGCCCCGCGACCGGGCAACCATCCACCGCACACCCGGTCACTACGCGCTGCGCAACCACATCGTTGACTTCCTCGTCACCCGCTCCCGCTTGCTGGCCGGCACCCGGCCACCCGGCTGGGACCCCCGCGAAGTGCCCGAAATCCGCCCTGCCCTATCACCCGGAGAGTTTAATGAACGACGCCAAGACCGCCCTGGGCCACAAGATCATCGCCCTGAAGAAGCAGAAGAAGTGGAGCTGGGCGGAGGTCGCGTCTAAGCTCGGCCACGCGCCTGTTTGGACCTGCGCCGCGTGCCTGGGCCAGATGAGCATGACGGAGGAAACAGCGGAAAAGGCCGGCCTGCTATTTGGCCTAAATGAGGAGGAGGTCGCATTGCTGGCCCAGGCCCCGTATCGCGGCTGCCTACCAACCGCCGTACCGACTGATCCGCTGATCTACCGCTTTTACGAACTGATCCAGGTCTATGGCACCACGTGGAAGGAAATGATCCATGAGGAGTTCGGCGACGGCATCATGAGCGCCATCGACTTCGACATGACCCTCGAGCGGCAGCCTGATCAAAAGGGCGACCGGGTGCGGATGACGATGTCAGGCAAGTTCCTACCGTATAAACGCTACTGACGGCCCACCCCGCTGGCCACTGTGTTCACGCACAACGCCAGACCTGTGGCATCTTGCGCCGATGGAATCAGGTCTGCTTGCACGGAATGACGGCACCACGCTGGCCTGGGAGCGTGTTCCGGGCCGGGTGCCCACGACCGTCTTCTTGCCGGGGTTTCGCAGCGACATGCAGGGTGCCAAGGCGCTGGCTGTCGCCGCCGAATGCGAACGGGCCGGGACCGCCTGCCTACGTCTCGACTACTCTGGCCACGGTGCCAGCGGTGGCGCGTTTATGGGCGGCACGATCGGGCAGTGGGTGGACGATGCGGCGCTGGCCATCGAACGCCAGGCGCCCGGCCCGCTGATCCTGGTGGGGTCCAGCATGGGCGGGTGGATTGCGCTGCTGCTGGCACTCCGACTTGACACGCGGGTCACGGCGTTGATCGGCGTCGCGGCGGCACCTGACTTTACCGAAAGACTCATGTGGGACGCGATGATGCCGGAGGAGCGAACGCGGTTGGTGGAGACCGGCGTTCTGTTCCAGCCCAGCGATTACGGGGACCCACTGCCGATAACGGCGGCGTTGATCGCTGATGGGCGTCGGCACCTGCTGTTGGACGGCCCGATCGCCGTCACCTGTCCAGTCCGCCTGCTGCATGGCCAGTTGGATCCCGATGTCCCGTGGGAAACGGCATTGGCCATCGCGCGCCAGGTCACGTCACCCGACGTGCAGGTCGTGCTGATCAAGGACGGCGATCACCGCCTATCCCGCGACGCCGACCTGGAAGTACTACTCAGCCTGCTGCGCCCGTTCCTGCGTCAGGGTGGCGGCCAGCCCCTCACGGTAGGTGGGGTAGCGCCAGCGTAGGCCGAGTGCCGCCTGCGTCGCCGCACTGCTCACCAGCCGGCTTTCGGCCCAGAAGCTGCGCGCCATCTCGCTCATCATGGCCGGGTTGAACGGCACCAATGGCGGCGGATCGATGCCGAGCAGCCGCGCTGCCTCCGCCATCACGTCGGCACTGGCGGCCGGTTCGTCATCCGTCAGGTTCAGGACGCGTACGCCAACTGGCCTGCCCATGGCGGCCAGCACGGCGGCTACGATGTCGTCCCGGTGAATGCGGCCAAACTTGTGTCCCGCCTTATCGACACGGCGCGCGGTGCCGTCCCGTAGCTCGGCAAACGGTGATCGGCCCGGGCCATAAATCCCCGCGACACGAAACAGGTCGAGCGGCCGGGCACCTGCGGCCGCGCGCCAGGCTTGCTCCGCCGCCAGCCGGCGCATACTGCGGGGGGTGGTGGGGGCCGGCACCGTAGCCTCATCCACCCAGCCGCCGTCGCGATTGCCGTAAACGCCCGTGGTGGACAGGTAGCCGAGCCATGCAAGGGGAGCCGCCGCGATGGCCGGACCGTGGGCCAGTAGCGCCGGGTCGCCCTCCACGCCCGGCGGGGCAGTTTGCACGAGGTGGGTGGCCACGCGGATCGCGTCACCCGCGGCCGCAAATGGCACCACCGTCACACCCGGAATGGGTGGTATTTGCGTCGGGTCCCGGCTGGTTCCGACCACGGCCGCCCCCTGCGCCACCGCCACCCGCGCGATCGCTAAACCGGTGTATCCCAACCCTAAAACCACAACATGCATAAACAACACGATACACGAACAGTCGCCCTGCCAAACCGTTGCGGCGCAGGGCCTACAGGCGTATTGAACAACGTTGATGAGAACAGGCAGCACCTTCGGCGGCGTGCCGGCCGTTGTGCTCGCGGCTGTGGTGGCCATCGGACTGGTGGGCGGCGGCCTGATTTGGGCCGGTTCGGGGTGGCTGGGCCTGACATCCAGTGAGCCTGACGACCTGCCCCTGCCGTTGCCGCCAATCCCACCGCGTATTGCCGAGGGCGAGGATTACGACAAATGCCTGGGCATGCTGAACACTGATCCGGAGGGGGCCAGCGCGTTTGCCGATGCATGGGAGGCGACGGGCGGTGGCGAGGGGGCAACCCATTGCCGGGCACTTGCCGAGCTGGCTTTGGGCGAGGCGGAGACCGGTGCCACGTTGATGGACAAACTCGCGGCCACCAGCACCGCCGCCGCCGCCGCCCGCGCGTCGGTCTATGGGCAGGCTGGCCAGGCGTGGCTGATCGCCGGGTCGGCGGATAAGGCGTATCGCTCCGCCACGATGGCATTGTCGCTGACGCCTGATGACGAGGACCTGCTGATCGACCGGGCCATCGCCGCCGCATCTCTCGAACGGTTCCGTGATGCCGTCGTGGATCTGACGCACGCGCTGGACGTCGATGGTAAACGGGGTGACGCCCTAGTGCTGCGGGCCGCGGCCCGACGAGGCCTGAACCAACTGGACCTCGCCCAAGCCGACGTGAACCGGGCGTTAGACCAGGATCCGGATGATCCGGAGGCGCTGCTGGAACGCGGCATCCTGCGCCAGCGCCGGGGCGACCGTCCGGGTGCCCGGCGCGATTGGGAACGGGCGGCGTCGCTGGCGCCCGACACGGCCACGGCCGACCTGGCGCAACAGAACTTACAATTGCTAGAAGCCGGTCCAGATCGGCGATGATGAACGAGGGAAAGTAATGGCGTTTAAGGGTGACAAGTTTGCGGACCGTGCCGAAGCCGCCGCAGCGGCAAAGCGCGCGTTGATCGAGGGATTTAAGGCCAAGCCCGCGGCCGACGATCCGGCCGTGCTGGCCAAACAGGCGGAGCGTAAGGCCATCGCCGAAGCCCGTGAGATCCGCGCCGGTGAGCGCAAGATCAAAAAGGAGGCCGAGGACCAGCAGCGCATCGCCGCCGATGTGGCCCGTATCGAGGCTGAGCGCATCAAAGCCGAGGAGGAAGCCGTACGCCTAGCCGAAGCCGCCGCCCGCGACGAGGCCATCAAGGCCCAGCGTAAGGCGGAACGGGATGCCAAGTACGCGGCGCGGAAAGCGCGGCGGTAGTTACATCAGAGCGCGCACCGACACACCGTGCATTGCCTGGGCGGGAACGGTGTCCACACCCCAAAGCGTTTCCCGATTGGATGACGGCAGCGCGGGCAGCGAAAGTTCATGGCGTACCACCCGGAGCCGATCATAAGCGCCAAGAACGGGATGGCGAGAAGGCTTGAGGGGGCGATGGCACCAAGTCCCAGCGGCAAACCCAGGGCGGCATAGCCCGCGATGATGATTTGGAACCGCTTGCGTACTGGTAACCCTGCCAAGAAGCTCATTCAGCTCCCATCACCGCACAACGAACCCGTGCGCAAACGGGTCGCGGTCGTCGATCGTGATTGTATTGTGCCCGGTCATCTGCGCCCAGCCGGCGATACTGGGTACGATCGCCGGGCGCCCACCCACCATCGCTGCCCGCTCGACCCGGCCATGGAATAACGAACCGATGATGCTCTCATGCACAAAGGCATCACCAGGCTTCAATCGCCCGGTCGCGGCCCACTGTGCCATCCGTGCCGAGGTGCCAGTGCCGCAAGGTGAGCGGTCGATCGCGCCCTCACCATAGAACACGGCGTTGCGGGCGTGGGCGGCCGGGTCCCGGGCGGTGCCGGCGAACAGCACGTGCCTTATGCCGCGGATGCTGGGGTGCTCGGGATGCGCGATCGTATGCCCGGCCAACGCCGCACGCACTGCCCGGCCATGCGCGATCAGCTCCAGTGCTGTGAAATCCGCCATGTCCCGGAATGCCGGCTGCGGGTCTACGATCGCGTAGAAGTTTCCGCCATACGCGATATCGACTGTCAATGCGCCCAGGCCCGGCACGTCGATCGCCACGCCCGACGCATACAAGAACGATGGCACGTTGGTCAGCCGCACCTGCGACACATACGCCCCATCTATTATGTACTCGGCCAGAACCGGGCCGGCGGGCGTGTCCAGCATGAGCTGGCCTGGGATACGCGGCCACACCAGCCCGTGCTCGACCGCCATGGTTACGGTGCCGATCGTACCGTGGCCGCACATCGGCAGGCAGCCTGACGTTTCGATATATAGGACGCCCACGTCGCAATCGTCCCGCGTGGGCGGCATCAGGATCGCGCCGGACATCAGGTCATGACCGCGCGGTTCGAACATCAGCCCGGTGCGTATCCAGTCATACTCCGCCAGGAAATGCGCCCGGCGTTCGAGCATCGTCGCCCCTGCCAGCACCGGCGCGCCGCCCGCCACCAGCCGAACCGGGTTTCCGCCGGTATGGCCGTCCAGGCAGAAGAATGTGTGCCTCAAAAATCCAAATCGGCGTAATGCGCGGGCGCCGCGAGGCCGGGTACGCGGTCCGACAGCAACGGACGGAAGCTGGGGCGCGACTTCATGCGCGCATACCACTCCTTGGCCGCGGGCGCAGTCGCCCAGTCGATATCGCCGGCCATGTCCAGCGCCGACAGATGCCCGGCCACGGCAAAGTCCGCGATCGACAGCGCGTTGCCCGCAAGCCACGTCCGCGTTTCGGCCAGCCAGCCGATGTAGTCCAAATGGTGGCGTAGATTGGCGTAGCCGGCCCGCAGCGCCCCGGCGTCCGGATTGCCGCGGCCCAGCAAGCGTTTCATGAACTTCTCGCCCAGCAGGTTAACCGTCACTTCATGCGTGAACTTGCCATCCATCCAAGCTGCGATGCGCCGTACCTCGGCCCGTTCGGCAAGCGTCGCGCCCATCAGCGGCGTGTCGGGATAGGCTTCGTCCAGGTACTCGCAGATCACGCCGCTATCGGTCACCACCAAGCCGTTCGCCTCCCGCAGCGTGGGGACGGTGGCGGCCGGGTTCATATCGAGGTACTCGGGCCGCCGCTCCCACACCTTCTCGACGATTAGATCAAACGGTAACCGCTTTTCGGCCATTACCAGGCGGACTTTGCGGGAAAATGGCGAGAGTGGCAGGTGGAATAGGACGCGCATCCGGGGTGTATGCCACCCTGGATCGCTCTCATCTAGAGCAGCATCCCTCTATTCAAAGCCGTTACGACTCTGAATGAGGGGAGTAAGCTGCTCTAGAATATAGATTTCTAGATCACGGCCTTTCGACCGAACGATCGAAACGTGCACTACGCCCGCAAAGCCTCCGGCTCCGCCAACGGCACCGGCAAGTACTTCACGTACTCCTTCGGCACCACCTGCCAGAACCGTGGCAAGGTCCGAGCCCAATCATGGCGCAGCATGGCCGCGTACTTGCTGTTCGTCTCCGCCGCGTGCCGGTCGATCAGGTCGGCCAGCACACCCTCCCAATGCGGATGGGTGACCCGTTGCCAGCCGACGGTTTCGGGGTTGATCCGCTGCTCGAACTGGCCATCCGCGTCGTACACAAACGCCATGCCGCCTGTGAAGCCAGCCCCGAAATTGTCGCCGACCGCGCCCAGGATCACGACGGTGCCGCCCGTCATGTACTCGCACCCGTTGCTGCCGCAGCCCTCGATCACGGCCGTGGCCCCGCTATTGCGAACTGCAAACCGCTCCCCCGCCTGCCCGGCCGCGAACAGCGACCCGGCCGTCGCCCCATATAGCACCGTGTTGCCAATGATCGTATTGGCTTGGGTCGCCAACGGAGAACTCGGTGCCGGCCGTACGACGATCGTAGCCCCGGACAGCCCCTTGCCCACGTAGTCATTGGCATCGCCCAGCACTTCCAACTTTAGGCCCTGGACTGCAAACGCGCCCAGCGACTGCCCGGCCGACCCGCGAAGCCGCACTGTCAGATGGCCCGGCGCAAGCGTGGCCATGCCGTATTGCCGCACGATCTTGCTGCTGATCTTGGTGCCGATCGCCCGGTGCGTGTTGCGGATGTTGTACTGCAACTGCATCTTTTCGCCCCGGCTGAACAGCGCCGCAGCGTCCTCGATCATCTGGCCATCCAGCGTCTCCGGCACCTCGTTCCGGCCTTCCATCGTGCAATAGCGGGCATGCGGCCCCGGATCGGCCTGCGCCAGTAAGGGGTTCAGGTCGAGGTCATCGAGGAAGTCGCTGCCCCGGCTGACCTGCTGCAACATGTCCGTGCGCCCGATCACGTCCGTCAGCTTCCGCACGCCGAGCGATGCCAAGATACCCCGCACGTCTTCAGCAATGAAGCTGAACAGGTTGATGACTTTTTCCGGCGTGCCCTCGAACTTGGCGCGCAGGGCCTCGTCCTGGCTGCACACGCCGACCGGGCAGGTGTTGCTGTGGCACTGCCGCACCATGATGCAGCCCATGGCGACCAGGCTCGCGGTGCCGATGCCGAACTCCTCCGCACCCAACATGGCGGCGATCACCACGTCGCGCCCGGTCTTGATCCCGCCATCCGTCCGTAGCCGGACCCGGTGACGCAACCGGTTCAGCATCAACACCTGGTGCGCCTCGCTGAGCCCCATCTCCCACGGTAGGCCCGCATACTTTACGCTGGTTTGTGGACTGGCGCCCGTGCCGCCGCTATGGCCGCTGATCAGGATGGTATCGGCCATTGCCTTCGCTACGCCCGCCGCGATCGTGCCAATACCCGACCGCGCGACCAGTTTTACGCATACCGATGCGTCCGGGTTGATCTGCTTGAGGTCATAAATAAGCTGCGCCAAATCCTCGATCGAATAGATGTCGTGGTGCGGTGGCGGGCTGATCAGTGTCACTCCCGGCGTCGAGTGCCGGAGTTTTGCGATTAACGGGCTAACCTTGAAGCCCGGCAGCTGACCGCCCTCACCAGGCTTGGCACCCTGGGCCATCTTGATCTCGATCTCACGGCAGGCATTCAGGTATTCTGCGGTAACACCGAATCGGCCAGATCCCACCTGCTTGATCGCACTGCTGGCATTGTCGCCGTTGGCGCGCGGCGTGGCGCGGGCCGGGTCCTCACCACCCTCACCACTATCGGACCGTGCGCCGATGCGGTTCATGGCGATCGACAGCGTTTCATGCGCTTCGGGGCTGAGCGCACCCAGTGAAATACCGGGCGCTACCAGACGCTTGCGGATTTCGGTAATGCTTTCGACCTCATCGACCGGTACGGCAATGACGCCATCGGTGCGGAAATCCAGCAGGTCGCGCAGTGCCACGGGCTTTTGCCGGCGTACGCCCTCAACATAGCGGCGATACGTCTCAAAGCTGTCATTGGCAACGGCCGTTTGCAGGGTGTGGATCAGCCCGCCATCGAACGCATGAACCTCCCCCTTGCGGCGCAATTTGTATACGCCGCCGACGGGCAGCGCATCATCCTCGCCATCCCACGCCGCCGTATGCAGACCTAGCACCTTGCGCGCGATACCCGACAGGCCGATGCCGCTGATCCGGCTTTGCATGCCGGGGAAGAACTCGGCGACCAGCGCCCGGGACAGACCGATTGCCTCAAAGTTATAGCCGCCGCGGTAGGAGCTGATGACCGAGATGCCCATCTTGGACATGACCTTCAACAGGCCCTTATCGACGGCCTTTTTATACCGCTGCACCGCCTGCTTCACGGTAATCGTCGGGAACAGCCCGCGGCGATGGCGGTCGGCGATGCTTTCCTGCGCCAGATAGGCATTGACCGTTGTCGCACCGACACCGATCAGCACCGCAAAGTAATGCGTGTCCAAGCACTCGGCGCTGCGGACATTCAGGCTGGTAAAGGTCCGCAGCGATTGCCGGACCAGATGCGTATGCACGGCGGCAGTGGCCAGGATCATAGGGATCGGTGCGCGGCCGGGTCCCTGGGCTTCGTCAGACAGCACGACATGGGCACAGCCGGCGCGAACAGCCTCCTCCGCCTCCGCCCTGGCCCGCTCCAGCCCGGCCCGCAACCCGGCCTCACCAGCTGCTGCGTCAAACGTGCAGTCCACCTGGCAGGCGGCGGCACCCATCATGGCCACCATCGCGCCGAACTCCGCATTGGTCAGCACGGGGCTTTCCAGCTGCAGCAGGTCGCACTGGCTGCTATCCTCGTCCAATACATTACCGAGGTTCCCCAGCCGCGTCCGCAGCGTCATCACCCGCGACTCACGCAGGCTGTCGATCGGCGGGTTCGTGACCTGGGCAAAACTCTGGCGGAAATAGTGGTGCAAGCCGCGATAATTCTCACTCAGCACCGCCACGGGCGTGTCGTCGCCCATGCTGCCGATCGCCTCTGCACTGTCCTCCACCATCGGGTGCAGGATCATCTCCAGATCCTCCAGCGTGGTGCCGACGGCCAACTGCCGGGTGCGTAGGGCGCTTGCGTCGTACACTGCCGGCTCCGGGCAATCGGTCTTCACCACCTGGTCGATGCGGGTGATGCGCTTGGCCCAGTCGCCAAACGGCTGCCGGGCGGCCAGCGTGTCCTTCAGTTCCTCATCAAGGTAGAAGCGCGCCGCATCGAGGTCGACGCCGATCGTCTGCCCCGGCCCAACCCGGCCCTTTTGTACAATCTCATGCTCGTTGAACTTCACCATGCCGGCCTCGCTGCCAACGACCAGCAGCTTGCTTTCGGTGACGGTGAAGCGCAGCGGGCGCAGGCCGTTGCGATCCAGCCCGGCAATCACCCAACGCCCGTCCGTGGCCGTGATGGCCGCCGGGCCGTCCCACGGCTCCATAACCGCATTGCAATATAGGAACATGTCGCGGTGCGCGGCCGGCATCGTGCTGTCCTGCCCGGTGCTGGCGGGGATCATCAGCGCCTTTGCCATCGGCGCGTCGCGGCCGGTGCGGCATAGCAGTTCGAACACGTTATCCAGCGTCGCGGTGTCACTCCCGCCGGCCTGGATGATGGGCTTCACGTCCTCGATCAACGCACCCAGTTCGCCGGCTGCCAGACGCGTCTCGTGCGATTTCATCCAGTTGCTGTTGCCCGCAACGGTATTGATCTCACCATTATGGGCCAGCATGCGAAACGGCTGCGCCAGCTTCCACGTTGGAAAGGTGTTGGTACTGTAGCGCTGGTGGTAGATCGCGAACCGGCTGACGAACCGGGCATCCAGCAGGTCCGGATAAAACTCCGTCAGCGACGCGGCCAGAAACATGCCCTTGTAGATGATGCTGCGGCACGACAAGCTGCAGATGTAGAACTCAGGCACCTGCGCCGCGATCACGGCTTTTTCGATGCGGCGGCGGATAACGTACAGATCGCGCTCGAACGCCTCCGGATCGGCGTCCGGGCCGTGGCCGCGGATCATGATCTGCTCGATCTCGGGCCGGGTCGCGTTGGCCTTTTCACCGATGCAGGCGACGTTGATCGGCACCTGCCGCCACCCATAGATGGCGTAGCCGAGACCGAGGATTTCCGTCTCGACAATCTGCCGGCAGCGTTCCTGCGCACCCAGATCGGTTTTGGGCAGGAACACCTGGCCCACTGCAATCCGGCCCGGCATCGGCTGATGGCCGGAACGGCGGATGGCGTCCTCGAAAAAGTCCTGTGGGATTTCGATATGGATACCCGCGCCGTCACCGGTCTTGCCATCGGCGTCCACGGCCCCGCGGTGGTAGACTGCTTTCAGCGCGTCGATCCCAGCCTGCACCACATCACGGCGCGCGACGCCATCGAGGGCGGCAACCATGCCCACGCCGCACGCGTCGTGCTCCTGCGCCGGGTCGTAGGTGTGTTCCAGCGTCGCGGCGTTGGCGGCCCAGCTGGCTAGGAACTCGGATCCATTTTCCATTAAGCGCTCCATCATTCGGCGGCCACGGCCATTTGGTTGGCCTGCATGTAGTCGTGCATCTTTGACGCCGCGTCGCGCCCGTCGCGGATGGCCCACACCACCAGGCTTGCGCCGCGCACGATGTCGCCCGCTGCAAACACGCCTGGTAGGGCGGTCATCTGCGTGCGGTGATCGACGCTGACCGTGCCCCAGCGGCTGACCTTCAGTGCCGGCTGCTCCCACAGGCCCGGCAGGTCCTCCGGATCAAAGCCGAGGGCCTTAATGACCAAATCCGCCTCAAGCGTGACCCGGCTATCGGCTGGCTCTACGGATTGGCGGCCCGTGGCGTCGGGCATGCCCAGGCGCATGCGCTGCACGATTACGCCAGTGACGGTCGTGTCGCCCAGGAACGCCTCGGGCGCAGACAGCCAGACGAACTCCACGCCTTCCTCGATCGCGTTGTTCACTTCGCGCATCGATCCGGGCATGTTCGCCCGGTCGCGCCGATATAGGCAGGCAACGCTGGCCGCGCCCTGACGCACGGCGGTGCGAACGCAATCCATGGCTGTGTCGCCACCGCCGATCACCACGACCCGCTTGCCCGCCGCATTCAGTGCACCGCTATCGAACGCCGGTACCGTGTCGCCCAAGCCTTGGCGGTTGCTAGCGGTTAGGAAGTCCATGGCTGGCACGATTCCCTCAAGGCCCGCGCCGGGCCCAGCAATGTTCCGCGCCTTATAAACGCCGGTTGCGATCAGCACGCTGTCATGGCGGGCGCGCAGGTCGTTGAAGGTCAGGTCGCGCCCCAACTCCACACCCAGATGGAACTGCACGCCGCCATCCTCCAACAGTTTCCAGCGGCGCAGGACGATGTCCTTCTCCAGCTTGAAGCCCGGGATGCCGTAAATCATTAGGCCGCCGACGCGGTCGTAGCGGTCATAGACATGCACCTGGTAGCCGCGGGTCCGCAGCCGCTCGGCCGCGGCCAGCCCGCCGGGTCCGGCACCGATGATGCCAACGGATTGCGGCCGCTCCTGCTTTGGCGATGGCGGCTTTACCCAGCCCTGCTCCCAGGCGTGGTCCGTGATGAACCGTTCGACCGCGCCGATTGTGACGCTTTCGAACCCTTTTTCAATGACGCAGTTACCCTCGCACAACCGATCCTGCGGGCAAATACGGCCGCAGATCTCGGGGAACGTATTAGTGGCGCTGCTGACCTCGTACGCTTCTTCCAGCCGGTTCTCGGCCGTCAGCTTAAGCCAGTCCGGGATGTTGTTGCTCAATGGGCAGTGTACCTGACAGAACGGCACGCCGCACTGGCTGCAGCGGCTGCTCTGTGCCCCCGCCTGAGCCGGGTCGAAATCCTGGTAGATTTCGGCAAAATCTTCCCGCCGCATGGACACAGCACGTTTCGGCGGCGTTTGTTGCGGCAGGCGGACGAATTGCAGCATTTTGTCAGCCATGGCGCGTGCTCCCGGTCGTGCAATCGACATAGGGCTTAACGTTATGGTCGGCTACTGCAAAATACCTTTTCGGGCCGCATCGGGCCAATAAAACAGCTCTGAAGATTTTACTCTAGCTAAAACACCAATTCGAGCCTCAATTACAACCGAACCGGTCATAGTTATCGCCGATGGCTGTCCAGCTACGCTCCAGAAATTAGCGCCCCCAAGATCTGCCCACACGGAAAAATAGACGTAAGAACCATTCCTAATCCGATCCGGGCCGATGACCGCCGGTCGACGATCTCCACCGGGGGAAAGACCGCAACCTGGCCTACTGGGAACCCCGTCGCGACTTGCATGGCATTATCGAACCGATCGATTACCGCGTTGTCTCAAATCGTTAGACAGTTCAACTACGCCGCGCGCCCGACGCCACTAGCAACCCGCCCTCGGTACGGGCCCGCGTGGGTGTGCGGAGCTAGGACGGAACCTCCTCCCGCTTACCCCCACCGGGGCGATATCGGTCCAAATAAGCTGGCACGACCAACTCTATCGCAGTCGGCGTTATACCCAGCGCCTCCAGCCCATGAAGCCCGGGCGAGACCACGTTGTCGCGGCCAAGTAGGATCAGCTGGTCCCGGGTGAACGGCTTACCCGGCACTAGTTCGCCGAGCCGGGCCTGGATACGCGCCACACCATCGGGGATGGTGATCAGCGGCCGGTTGCGATGCGTCTCCTTTAGGATCCAGGCCAGTAGTTCGCGGAACGAGTAAACGCGGGGCCCACCGAGCTCATACAGGCCGCCAACCGCGTCCTCCCGATCGAGTGCCGCCACCACCGCGTCGGCCACGTCACCGACATAGACCGGCTGAAACCGCGTGGCACCGCAGATCACTGGCATGACCGGCAGCGTCATGGCCATCGCTCCAAACCGGTTGAAGAACTTGTCCTCCGCGCCGAATACCAGCGACGGCCGCAGGATCGTAGCGCCGGGCATGGTCTCCCGCACCTGACGCTCACCCTCCGCCTTTGCCTTGGCATAGGCGCTAGGGCTGGCCGCGTCGGCACCGATCGCACTGACCAGCACCATGCGTTTGACTCCGGCGGCGGCGGCGGCGCGGGCGATGCTGCCGGCCCCATCACCCTGGATTTTCATAAAATCGCCAGCCCGCGGCTCCGTTAAAATGCCGACCAAATTTACAACCAGGTCCGCGCCCTCTACCGCCCGGGCAACCGTCGCCTCCGCGCCAAGTGATGCGAATAGCGGCACGATCTGGCCGACCCGGCCGGCTGTCATCAGGCTGCGCGCAGCCTCGGTATCGCGGCCAACCACCCGCACTACGTGGCCCTGCGCCGCCAGCCGCTTTACGACGTAGCGCCCGATAAAGCCTGCGCCGCCAAATACGGTCGCTACACTGCGCGTTGCCATTGCCACTCTCCGCATGGGGTTGCTTCTAGTATGGGCGGAACCCGAATGGCTCAAGGGGGTTCACGAGCCCGCGACGGCATGGAAAAGCTCCGGCGAACTGGCGAAAAGCCAAAACACGCCCTCGGAAGAAGCTGGCTCGGAATTCGACCCCAGCCTCAGCAAGGCCGGCGCTTCGCTGTTTATCGATGCGCTGCAAAAAAAAGACAGAGTCCAGCGCGTGCATTACGGATGTGCGGCAAGCCATTCGATAATTTCTGTGGCGCTGCGATCGGGCGGGAACACCGGGTAGAACACGTGGCGCACGTACCCGGCGTCGATCACAAGCGAAAACCGGCGCAACAGGACCATACCGGCCACCGTCATCACCGGCAGTTTGATGGCCTGGGTCAGTCCACCTGCAGCGTCCGATAGAAGTGGAAACGGTAAATGCAGCCGGGTCGCAGCCTCCGTCTGGTAGGCGGTGTCCTGCGCTGACAGGCCGAATACATGCGCCACACCCAGGCGCCGCAACTCCACAAAGTGGTCGCGGAACGCGCATGATTGGGGCGAGCAGCCGCGCGCGCCGGGGATCATGTCCCAGCCCTCTGGATTGTCGATACCGGGCTGGCCGGTGCGGGGATAGGCATACACAACAACGCGGCCGGGCAGTGCCGATAGGTCGACTTCCGTTCCATCCGTCGCTGGTAATGCGATGGACGGCAGGCGCATGGCCGACAAGTGTCGTGTCCCACCATCATCGACGGGTGCGGGAATACGGCTCCAATCCGGCGTGTCGACACTCATGGCCAGTGATTATCCGAGATGCCGGTTGACGCCAACGCCCACGCCCGCTAGTTCGACGCCTCTCCCCTGGGGCCCAGGTGGCGGAATTGGTAGACGCGCAGGTTTCAGGTACCTGTGACCGCAAGGTTGTGAAAGTTCGAGTCTTTTCCTGGGCACCACTCTTATCCGATCGGACGCTGTGACGGCCTTTACCTCGCCCAACGGCGGCCAAATCCACCTGCATCGCAGCGATCTGCCAGACGACTTGGACTTAGGGTCCATCGTGGCGGTCGATAGTGAGACAATGGGTTTGCTGCCGCACCGCGACCGGCTGTGCCTCGTGCAGCTTTCGGCCGGTGATGGCGTGTCGCACTTGGTTCAGATGGTCCCAACCCGGCTGGGCGGCACGGGCTGCGCGGCACCCAATCTTGCCCGTCTGATGGCCGACCCGGCCGTAACGAAGCTCATGCACTTCGCTCGCTTCGATGTCGCCGTATTGCAACAGGCGCTTGGCGTTACCGTCGCCCCGGTCAAATGCACGAAGATCGCAGCCAAACTCGTCCGCACCTTCACCGATCGCCATGGCCTACGCGACCTATGCCGTGAACTGCTGGGCGTGGAGATTTCGAAGCAGCAACAGACATCCGACTGGGGCGCCCCCGACTTGACGCCCGAGCAACTGACCTACGCCGCGTCCGACGTACTGTACCTGCACGCCCTGTGGGCAAAGTTGGAGGCGCTTCTGGTCCGGGAGGAGCGGTTGGCGCTGGCCCAGGCCTGCTTTGACTTCCTACCTGCGCGTTGCCGCCTCGACCTGCTGGGGTATGAGGTTCCGGACGTTTTTGCACACTGATTGTTGCGTTCGGTTACACGCGCTCGGTTGACCCACCCCGGTCGCCCGCCCATACCGTTACCACCATGACCGCCGCATTATCCCTCCCGGCGCGGACCGGCGACGCCCGCGCAGACATCGATGTCGCCCGCGCGGTGCTAGGGGCAGAGATCGCGGGGCTGCGCGCACTTTCCGCGGCGCTCGATGTTTCCTTTGGCGCCGCCGTCGATTGCCTCGACGCTTGTGCCGGGCGGGTTGTGGTGACTGGCATGGGCAAATCCGGCCTGGTCGGTCGCAAGGTTGCCGCGACGCTTGCCAGTACCGGGACCCCATCGCTGTTCGTTCATCCGGCGGAGGCATCGCATGGCGACCTTGGCATGATCGTGGCGGGCGATGCGATACTTGCCCTATCGAATTCGGGCGAAACAGCGGAGCTCGCGCATATCGTCGCCCACGCGCACCGGTTCGACGTGCCGCTGGTGGCCATAACGGCCCGGCCAGAATCGACATTGGCGCAGGCCGCCCGTGTAACGCTGGTGCTGCCCCCCGCGACGGAGGCGTGCCCGTTGGGCCTGGCACCCACAACCAGCACCACCATGCAGCTCGCGCTGGGCGACGCCCTGGCGGTGGCACTACTGACCCGGCGCGGTTTCACGCCCACCGATTACAGCGTGTACCACCCCGGTGGTAAGCTCGGGGCGCAACTGCAGCGGGTGCGGGCACTGATGCATACGGGAACGGCACTGCCGTTGGCCGCCCCGGACCTGCCGATGGATCGGGCGTTGCTGATCATGACCGGCGCGGGCTTTGGCTGCCTCGGCGCGATCGACGGCGCGGGCCGGCTGGTGGGCGTGCTGACCGACGGCGATTTGCGCCGGGCCATGGGGCCGGACCTGCTGATCCGTACTGTTGAGGACGTGATGAACCGCACCCCCCGCACGATCGGGCCAGACGCGCTGGCGATGGACGCGCTGCGGGCCATGAACGGCGATCCCCGCCCGGTCACCAGCCTGTTTGTCACCGAACACGGCGTGGCCGTCGGTCTGCTGCATATCCACGACCTACTGCGCGCCGGCGTCGCTTGATCATGGACCAGCTGAGCCCGGTTCGTTCCCGGACCACAATCGCCGCCACCCGGTCGCGGCCGGTTGCGGCGTCAAACCATCTAGCCCGCCGCGGCGCAATCATCCGGGCTGCGAAGTGGGCCCTGCCCGGCGTCGCCCTGGTGCTGCTGTCATCGGTTGCATTGTGGCCGGAAATTACGCGTCTGACATCCCAGGAACGGGCGATCGCAAAGCACTTAACCGAGACGGACGGTGTAAGGATGCAGTCCCCGCATTACCGCGGCGTTGATGAGCGCGGGCGTCCGTACACCATCACCGCCGACAGCGCCCTTCAGCCCAATCCCCAGCGGGTCGACCTGGTCAAGCCAGAAGGGGACGTGGTTTCCGACCGTGGGGACTGGATCAGCGTCCGGTCGCATGATGGCGTGTACATTCAGCACGCCGGGCAGTTGGATCTTTCGAACGAGGTCATGCTTTATCGATCCGATGGAATGATCCTGCGTACCGACAGCGCCGCCGTGGAAATCAAGGCCGGCGCGGTCGCCAATAATGCACTGACCCATGTTGAGGGGCCGTTTGGCACCATCGATGCCATGGGCTTCACCATGCTGGACCGTGGCGCGATCCTACAATTCACCGGGCCAGCCCACATGGTCATCAACCAATCGCAATGAAGATTTGGATGGCGTTCGCTGTGCTGGTTAGCGGTCCGGCATGGGGCCAGGCGCTTGATTTCTCCAAGGGCGGACCGATCGATGTTACGTCCGATAACGGGATCGAGTATCGCCAGGCGGAGCAGGTCGTGATCGCCCGCGGCAACGCCCGTGCCGTTCGCGGGGACGTGACAGTGACCGCCGACCGTTTGACGGCCCGGTTCCGGCGCAAGGGCGGTGCGGCCGGCACGCCATCCCCCACTGCCGGGCCTGACACGGGCAATAACGAGATTTACCGGCTGGAGGCGGATGGCAACGTCCACATCTTCACCGCAACCGACCTGGCCGTAAGCGACCACGCCATCTACGACATCGACCAGGCCGTGCTACTGTTAACAGGCGGCGCGATGAAGATTACAACGCCGCAGCAGATCATGACCGCGCGCGACACGATGGAATACTGGTCGCAAAAGCACATGGCGGTCGGGCGGGGCCTGGCCGTCGTCATTACATCGGACGGGCGGCGGGTGGCGGGCGATACGCTGGTCGGCTACACCGCCCCGCCCCCGCCCGCCGGCTCCGCACCCGTCGCCAAGCCTGTTGCGACGGCCGTCAAACCCGGGGTCAGTGCGATGGCGGGGGGTAAGCTGCAGCGCGTGGAAGCGTTCGGCAATGTCGAGGTCCGGACCGTGACCGAGACGTTTCGTGGCGCACGGGCAGTGTACGTCGCCGATAGTGAGATCGCGCGCCTGGCTGGCAATGTCCGGGTGACACGTGGCCAGTCGCAGCTGAATGGTGACGAGGCGGTGGTCAACATGCGGACCGGCATCTACACCATGACAAAGGCGCCGGGCGGCCGGGTCCAGGGCCTTGTGGTCCCCAACGATGCGACCGTACCCGCAACCAAACCGGTGACGAAGAAGCCTTGATGCTCGAAGTCCCGCACACCCAGGACTGGTTCCAGTCCGAAAACACGACCGCCATCCAGCCCGGCGGACTGGTCGCGACCGCTGTCGGCAAGACATACAAAAAACGGCCCGTCGTGCGGGACGTGTCAATCAACGTCCATCGTGGTGAGGCTGTGGGACTGCTAGGTCCCAACGGGGCCGGTAAGACCACGACGTTCTACATGATCGTAGGCCTGGTCCGCCCCGATACTGGTTCCATCAGCCTCGATGGACACGACATTACCGGCCTGCCGATGTATCGCCGCGCCCGCCTCGGCATCGGCTACCTGCCGCAAGAGGCGAGTGTCTTCCGCGGCCTGAACGTCGAGCGGAATATCCTGGCCGCGTTGGAGGTGGTGGAGCGCGACCCCGGCCAGCGTCAGCTGATGCTTGACGGCTTGCTGGCCGAGTTCGGCATCTCCCATCTTCGCCGAACGCCGTCGCTTGCGCTGTCGGGCGGTGAGCGCCGCCGGGTAGAGATCGCGCGCGCCCTGGCCTCGCAGCCCAGCTATATTCTGCTGGACGAGCCGCTGGCCGGCATCGACCCGATTGCCGTGGGCGAAATTCGCGACCTCGTCTCGCATCTCAAGGATCGCGGCATCGGCGTCTTGATCACCGACCACAATGTGCGGGAGACGCTGCAGATCATCGACCGCGCCTACATTATGCATGACGGCCAGGTCCTGATGGAAGGCCGGCCGGATGAGGTTGTGGAAAACGAAGACGTTCGGCGCGTCTACCTCGGAGAGATGTTCAGTCGTTAATGGATTTGCGCTAGCGTAGCGCCATGGCGATGGGACCACGGCTCGAATTCCGGCAAACGCAGTCCCTGGTCATGACGCCGCAGCTGCGCCAGGCGATCAAACTGCTGGCCAGCACGAACCTGGAGGCCGCCGCGTTCGTGGCAGAGGAGCTGGAGCGCAACCCGCTGCTAGACGCAGCACCGCAGGCCGGGTCAGCGGCCGAGGCACCGGCCCCCGACCAACGCCCGGCTGCAACGCAGGAAGTCGCGGCGGACATCATCATGCAGCATGCCATGCTGCCCGACAGTCAGAATGAGCACGGCAACACCCACGATATGGGCACCTTCGCCGATGGCTACTCCCGCTCCAGCAGCCGCCGTGACCCCTGGGGCACCGACGATCGGGGCGTCGACGACCTGTCCGCCAACCCACCCACGCTGCGCGCGCACCTGGCCGAGCAACTGCACCTGGCGTTCAGCGACCCGGCTGATCGGCTGATCGGCACGCACTTTATGGCGCAGATGGATGGGGCGGGCCGCGTGCTCGCCAGCACGGGGGAAATCGCCGCGGCCCTCGGCACCGATCCGGCCCGCGTGGCCCATATCCGCGCCGCCATGCAGCAGTTCGATCCGCCGGGGCTGTTCACCCAAACGCTGCAACAATGCCTGGCCGCCCAACTGCGCGACCGCAACCGGCTCGACCCGGCCATGCAGGCCCTACTCGACCACCTAGACCTGCTTGCACGACGCGACCTGCGGGGCCTCATGGCCGTTTGCGGCGTGGATGCGGAGGATATGGCCGACATGATCGGTGAGCTGCGGGCGCTGCACCCCAAGCCGGCACTGCTGTTTGAACACGACCCGCCGCCGGCGATCATCCCTGACGTGCTGATGCGGGTCCTGCCGGACGGCGCGTGGCATCTGGAGCTGAACCCCGACACCATGCCGCGCGTGCTGGTCAACCAAGCCTACCACGCCCGCGTTGCCGCCGGCATCCGCCATGACCGGGAGGCGCGGGTGTTTCTGAGCGAGCAACTCGCCAGCGCTAACTGGCTGGTCAAATCACTGCACCAGCGGGCGACCACGATCCTGAAAGTCGCGGCCGAGGTTGTGCGCCAGCAGGACGGGTTCTTCCGCCAGGGCGTCGGCTATCTGCGCCCGCTGATCCTGCGCGACGTAGCCGGCGCGGTGGAGCTGCATGAGAGTACGGTCAGCCGGGTGACGGCCAATAAATACATCATGACGCCCCGCGGCACGTTTGAGCTGAAGTACTTTTTTACCGCTGCCATCAACGCGACCCATGGCGGCGAGAGCCATAGTGCAGAGGCTGTGCGCCACCGCATCAGGGCCCTGGTCGGGGCTGAGGGCGCGGGCACAGTTTTGTCAGATGACGCGATTGTTGCAGCTTTGCGTCGGGAAGGCGTGGACATCGCCCGCAGAACGGTGGCCAAATACCGCGACGCGCTCCGGATACCAAGTTCGGTGCAGCGCAAACGGGAAAAGGCCCTACCGGCCTGATCCCAACCAAGGGGATGGCGTTATGCAGATCACCGTGTCGGGCAAGCAGGTCAATCTGTCGGACGCCTTACGGGACCGCGTCGCCGAGCACCTCGACGTGATCGCCGGAAAGTATTTTGACGATGCGCTGGAAGCGAACGTGACGTTCAGCCGGGCCCGCAGCTTTTTCACATGCGACATCAACGTCCATGCAGGGCGGGGCCTAACGCTGCGGGGTGAGGGTGAGGCGGGTGACGCCCATAGCGCGTTCGACGACGCGGCCGAACACATCGCAAAGCGCCTGCGCCGCTATCGGCGCCGGGTAAACGATCATGCCCGCGATCTTGTGCACCGCGCACGGCCCGAAGCCGGCCGCCAGTACGTGCTACGTCAGGACGAAGACGCCGTTGCGAACCCACCGACCGATACGCCAGCCTTTGCCACGGTGATTGCCGAAAGTGTGGCCGAGATCAACACGCTATCCGTTGGTGAGGCGGTGATGCGCATGGATTTGGCGGATCAGCAGGTGATGATGTTCCGTAACAGCGCCACGGCCGAACTAAACGTCGTCTACCGTCGCAGCGACGGGCACATTGGATGGATCGACCCGGGTAAGGGGCCGGCCTGAACCCAGGCTCCGGACCCTGCTTCCCGCTAGCGCCACGTATCCAGAGCAGTTTTCGTTCCTTCATAGCCGTGATAACTCTGACGGAGCGAACTAAGCTGCTGTAGACTATAGATTTCTGCGGCACAATCTTCAGAACGATTGGTTCCGATCGGTCGAAACGTGCTCTAGTGAACCATCGCCGGAACCATCTCGTTCTCGACGATTGTGTCCATGGCCAGCTGGCAGTCGGCCGCGACCGCCATCGGTGACCCGTCGGCGGCAAAAATCGCAAATGCCGTCGCACCGTCCATCCATACAGGCTTTACGTAGGCCAGCTGTGCCATACCCAGCGCCATCAGCTGCTCTTGCGTCAGGTGGCGGATGTCGATCATCGTCGCGTCGGTTTGGTGGGCCATGGGGGTGATCCTTTCAACGCCGCAAGGGCGATCATGAAGCGAACGGCGATCTCGTGCGGAAGTTTGACACACGTTTTGAGTACGGGCAGCGCGCCCACCTGGATGCGTCAGCCCGGGTCGACGACGGGGCCAGCGCGTTTGGTGATCTCGATCGTTTTGACTCGAACTTCCGGCTGTGGGCGGGCGAGGTCGATGTGCAGCAGGCCATTATCGAGCCAGGCGCCCGTGACCTCGATCGATTCTGCCAGCACGAAGGCACGCTGGAACTGGCGGGCGGCGATTCCGCGGTGCAGGTAAATCCGGCCCGTGTCCAAATCGGACTGCCGACCACGAATGACGAGCTGGTTATCTTCCTGCGTGATCTGCAAATCATCCATCGTAAATCCGGCCACGGCCAGGGTGATACGCAGCCCGGCCGGACCCGTCTGTTCAATGTTATAGGGCGGGTAGCCGTCGGCGGTCGTCTTGGACGCACGCTCGATCATCTGTTCCAAATGGTCGAAGCCGAGAAACAAGGGCGATGTAAACAGGCGTGTGGACGACATATGGCCCCCTCGATCGAGCGAAGCGCGATGCACCCAATACGGCGTGCCGACCTTAGATTGGCGGGGCCTGCGGGTCGTTCAAGGCCGCGCAATTGAACAGGGCGGCGGCGGGGGCTACATCGCAGCCGATGAACGAAACTGTCATGCCAATTCTGCGACCGCCCCACCCGGCGCTGCGGGCCAAAACGCGCCGGGTGATGCCCGATGACGCAACCGCTATCGCCGCCCTGCTCCCCCGACTGTTTGCAACCATGTACGCCGCCCCCGGCATCGGCCTGGCTGCGCCGCAAGTCGGTGTGTCACTCCGCCTGGCGGTGATCGACCTGCATCCGGACGACGTGCCGACGCCGCTCGTGCTGATCAATCCCGAAATCGTCGGCGTGTCCGAAACCTGGGCAGCGCGGGAGGAGGGTTGCCTGTCCCTTCCCGGCCACTACGCCGACGTCAGCCGCCCGGCGCAGGTTCGGGTAAAGTACACCGACGCCGATGGAGCGCAGCACGAGGTTGAGGCCGACGGCCTATTTGCCGCCTGCCTACAGCATGAGATCGATCACCTGGACGGTGTGCTGTTTGTGGATCACATCTCGGCCCTCAAACGGAATATGATCCTGCGTAAGATGGCCAAAGAACGGAAGTTGCGGGCCTGATGCGTCTCGCCTTCATGGGCAGCCCGGGCTTCGCAGTGCCGGCCCTGCTGGCACTGCACCGGGCCGGGTACCGCATCGCGGCGGTGTATGCGCAACCGCCGCGCCGGGCCGGCCGTGGGCAGGCACTAACCCCCTGCGCCGTCCATGCTACCGCAGTATCGCTCGGTCTGCCCATTGAAACGCCGGAGCGTTTGCGGGGGGACGCCGCCGCGCAGGCAGCCTTTGCGGCGCTGGAGTTGGACGGGGCTGTCGTCGCCGCCTATGGCCAGATCCTGCCGCAGGCGATGCTCGACGCGCCCCGCCGCGGTTGCTTCAATATCCATGCAAGCCTGCTACCCCGCTGGCGGGGTGCGGCACCCATTCAGGCCGCGATCATGGCGGGCGATGCGGAAACCGGCGTCACGATCATGCAGATGGAGGCTGGGTTAGACACCGGCCCCATGCTGGCCCACGGCATCGTTCCGATCACGACGGACACAACGGCAGGCGGCCTCCTTCCGACCCTGGCGACGCTGGGCGCGCAGCTCATGCTGCAGGTCTTAGCCAATCCGCCGTCGCCCGTCCCGCAGCCGGATGGGGCAACGTATGCGCCAAAACTGACCCGCGCCGATGGCCGGCTGGACTTTGCCCGGGACGCTGGGGCCCTCGATCGGCAAGTCCGCGGCCTGCAGCCCTGGCCTGGCGCATGGACGGTGCTGGCGGGTGAGGTCGTGAAGGTGTTGCAGGCCCGTCCCGAAGCTGGCGACGGCCCGGCCGGACAGCTGCTCGATGATAGCGCCTTGGTCGCGTGCGGGGCGGGTGCACTACGTCTGCTACGGTTACAACGCGCCGGACGCCCGGCGATGGCAGCGGCCGAGTTCCTACGCGGTCTGCCGGTTCCGGCCGGGTCCCGCGCGGGGTGAATGCCTGGGCGCTGCTGCTGGAATATGACGGCACCGGCTTCGTCGGCTGGCAGCGTCAGGCCACCGGCACAACGGTTCAGGGCGTGCTCGAAAACGCAGTAGTGCGCCTGGGCGGGTCGGCGCATTCGGTAGCGGCCGGGCGCACGGATACCGGTGTGCATGCGGCCGGACAGGTGGCGCTTGTATCGCTGCCGGAGACCATGCAGGCGCATCAGGTTTGCCCCGCGCTCAATTTCCACATGCGGCCGCATCCGGTCGTGGTGTTGCGCGCGGCCCCGGCGGCGGCCGGCTGGTCTCCGCGCTTCTCCGCCCTGGGCCGGCGCTACGCCTACCGTATCCTGACCCGGCCAGCGCCACCCGTTTTGGACCGTAGTCGGGTTTGGCATGTAGACCGGCGCCTAGATGTGCACGCGATGCAGGACGCGGCCGACCGGCTAGTGGGCCACCATGACTTCACATCATTCCGTGCTGCTGCCTGCCAGGCGCAGAGCCCGATGCGAACGCTGGACGTACTGCGCGTGACGGCGGCGGGCGACGAGGTTCGGATCGAGGCGGGCGCGCGAAGCTTTTTGCATCACCAGGTCCGCAACATGGCCGGCACGCTGAAGTTGGTGGGTGAGGGCAAATGGCCACCCGCTGCCGTGGCCGCCGCCCTGGCCGCCCGCGACCGGGCCACGGCTGGACCGACTGCGCCACCCTACGGACTGACGCTGCTGTCTGTTATTTTCGCCGCCGATCCATTTGCGATCGCGTGCATTCCGGCCATCGGCCAGGCCGACTCAAACGCGTAGGGTCAGCCCCCTGCCGTTATCCCGACCCATTAACCACCAGCGCGGCCCACCCCGGCACGGAAGCCAGAACGTACGTCGCCACCGTCACTATTACCACAAACCGCACGGCCCGCCCGCGGGACAGGTCTAGACCGGCCCGAGCCATGACCCAGGACAGCCACAATAAATAGAAGAACAATCCTAGCAGCCCGATATTGGCCGCGGCACTGGCGGGTAGCCCCATCCCCACCATGATCTGGATCGCGAGCACCATCGGTATGCCCGCCAGCGGCAGCGCACACTGCACCCAGTTATAGGCGGTGGCGTAGCGCAGCCAATCCTCCTCCCGCCCCCAGCGCCGGGCGATGGCATGGGACAGAACGGCCGGTGCCAGCAATCCGACAAGGCTGAACAGCAACCAGGCCAGGCCCGTCGCCGCGTCCGACTGCGCAACCGCGGCTGCTGCACCGACGAAGGAAAAGCCCAGCAGCGGCGTCAGGCTGACCAGGAAGCCATCCACCGTTGCCGGGAACTCGGCCATGCCCTCACCCCGGCCACGGGCTAGCCGGGCGATGCCGCGGATAATGCTCACGCGGGCACCCTCATGACAGCACGGCCGCGTAGATCTCGCTCAACCGGCGCAGGTCTGCGACGGGTGCGGCCTCGTTCACCTGGTGGATCGTGCGGCTGACGAGCCCGAACTCCGCCACCGGGCAGTATTTGGCAATAAAGCGCGCATCGGACGTGCCGCCACCCGTATCCAACCGCGGCGTCCGCCCCGTAACCCGCTGCACCGCTGCCGACAGGGCCGTCGTCCAGGGGCCGGGCTCCGTCAGAAAGCTCTCACCACTGATCGACACGGCAATTTCCGCCCGCGGCGCATGGAGGGCCACGGCGTCATGCAACCATCTGGTCAGCTCGGTGCCCGTATGATGGTCGTTGAACCGGATGTTCAGCCGGGCCGTGGCCGCGCCCGGAATAACGTTGGTCGCCAGATTGCCGACATCGGCGCTGGTGATCTGCAGGCTGCTCGGCTCGAACCAGACCGAGCCGTCATCCAGCGGGGCCGCGATCAATGCGTTCATGGCGCGTATTAGCCGATGAACGGGGTTATCGGCACGCTGAGGGTACGCGGCGTGGCCCTGGGTTCCGTGCACGGTAATGGTCGCGTTCATGCTACCGCGGCGGCCGATCTTAATGACCTCACCCAGCGCGTCGGGATTGGTCGGTTCGCCCACCAGACACACGTCCGGGATGTGGCCGTGCTGCGCCATCCACTCCAGCACCCGCACTGTGCCGTCGGTGGCGGGGCCTTCCTCGTCTCCCGTGATTAACAGGCTGACACTGCCCCACC
>JAYVTX010000096.1:0-2646 GCA_043788425.1 Rhodospirillales bacterium | reverse complement strand
CGGCGGCGGCGGCGCAGCTCCCGCTCAATCCGGGCGCGTTCGTGGTCCGGCAGGCCGACGATGCGGGTGAAGGTGTCGAGGGTACCATCGACGTTGGTCGTCATCTCCGCCGTTAAAAGGGCGCGCCAGTTGAGGCGGTTGGCACCCACCACGATCCCGGCGCGGTCCATGATCCGGCCGCGCGGCGGGGCGATCAGCCGGGCGCTGATCCGGTTGCTTTCGGCCAGCGTCGCGTAGCGCTGACCCTCGACGATTTGTACCTGGTACAGCTTGGCCGCCAGCGCGCCGAATGTGCCGATCTGCGCCGCACCAACCAGCAACGCACGCCGAGTGAAAACGCCGGAGCGCTTGTTTTCGGCGTTGATGCGGCTCATGGCATCAGGCCTGATCCGGATCGGCCAGGCCGCGATGGGCACGGGTGAAAACCGTGCTTAGCAGAGGGTACGCGCTGGCCGTCAGGGCAAATTGGAACAGCGCGGCCGTACCGGACACGGGGCGAAGCAGCAGCAGGCTGGTCAATCCCCACCCGAGAGCCGCAGCACCGGCTGCCACGCCGACGAATGCCAGCCACACGACGATAAACCCCTGCCCGGCCAGCACGCGCCGGCCGCGCCAAGCCAGCCCGTGCGTGAATAGCAGCGTCAATACGCCCACACCCAACTGGCCCAGGCCCAGCAGGTCCGATAGCAGCCCCAGCGCAAACACGACCGGCGCCGGCATACTGGCCGGGCGGAACACGGACCAGAAAAACACGCAGGCCAACGCCGCCGCGGGCTGCAACTGCGCCTGACCCGGCAGGCCGAGCGGTGCCGCCAGGATCAGCAACAACAACGCCGTGCAGGCAGCGGGAAACGACGACCGCGCGGCCGCATCCAGTTGCCGCCAGACGGTTGGGCGTGGCCGAATACCCGGTGTGCGAAGCCTACTCATCGTTTGCCGGCAACCGGACGGTTGGTCGCTTCCGGCGGGGACACACCGCGTAGGCCATAATCAAAGATGCGCACGACCTCCAGCCGCTCCAGCCGGGCAGCGGTGTCAACTTCTGGCGCATTGGTCGCGCTGTAATGCACGACGCCCACCGGCAGGCCGGCCGGGAAGGCGTTGGCCTCCGCCGATGTCACGACGCGCTCTCCCTCCACCGGTGCCACGCCTTCAGGCCAATGCAGCAGCCGGGGCCGGGCGCCATTGGTCCCGACCAGGATCGCCCGGGCGCGGCTGCTTTCGAGCGTCACAGGGATGCGGCTATTAATGTCCGTCAGCAGCAGGACCCGCGCGCTGCGTGCACCGATCTCCGTCACCCGGCCCACCAGGCCGCGTTCGTCCAGCGCAATCTGGCCCTTCGTCAGCCCATGGTTCGGCCCGGTGCTGAGCAACACGGCCCGCGCATAGACACCGCCCGCATCGGCCACCACGCGGGCGGTAACGAAGCTGGGCGCCGGGTCCGGGATCCAGCGCAAATTGGCCTTCAGCGTCGCGTTCTCGGCATCCAGCGCCAGCGCCACTGCCTGCCAGCGGCGAAGCTGGTCGTTATCGAGGCGTAGTTGCTGGTTTTCTGTACGCAGGGTCATCAACCCCTCCGCATCGGCAAGCGCCCGGTGGGCAGACATCGCGGGTTCCGCCACCATGGCAAAGATAGGCGCCACCGTGTCGGCCACTGCCATCCGCAGCCGTTCCGCCAGCAGCGTATCGGCCTTGCCCATCAGCATCAAGCCGAACGCCACCGCAATCAGCACCGGCAGGGTGAGACGGTTCAGGGCCTGGCGCAGCGGGATCGATAGGCGGATCACAGGTTCGGCTTTGCCCCCGGCTAGACAGTTAGTACATGGTGGTTAGCACGTTCCGTAGCCGCTTCATCTCCTCCAGCGCGCGCCCCGTACCGAGGGCCACGCAACTTAGCGGGTTTTCTGCGATCACAACCGGCAGCCCTGTTGCATCCCGCAACACCTGATCCAGGCGATACAGCAAAGCGCCACCGCCGGTCAGCACAATTCCCTTATCGACAATGTCCGCCGCCAATTCAGGGGGCGTGTTCTCGAGCGCCACCTTCACCGCCTCCACGATAGCCGTCACGGGTTCGAACAGGCTTTCGGCAATCTGCCGCTGGCCGACCAGGATTTCACGCGGCACACCGTTCATCAGGTCGCGGCCCTTTACCTGGCGGTACGGGCCGTCATCGGGGTCGTTGCCCGGGGTCGCGGCGCCGATATCCATTTTGATCCGCTCGGCACTGCTCTCGCCAATCAGCAAGTTATGGGTGCGGCGGATGTAGCTGATGATAGCCTCATCCATCTTGTCTCCGCCGACGCGCACGGATTTCGAGTAAACGATGCCGCCCAGGCTGATAACCGCAACCTCCGTCGTGCCGCCGCCCACGTCCACGATCATGCTGCCGCTGGGTTCCGTTACCGGCAGGCCAGCGCCGATCGCAGCTGCCATTGGCTCTTCGATCAGCAGGACTTTGCGCGCACCGGCTGATTCTGCACTTTCCTGGATGGCGCGGCGTTCGACGGCGGTGCTGCCGCTGGGTACGCACACAATGATCAACGGGCTGGCAAAGCCCCGGCGATTATGGACCTTGCGGATGAAGTGCTTGATCATCTCCTCGGCCACTTCAAAGTCGGCGATTACCCCATCGCGCAGCGGGCG
>JAYVTX010000095.1:0-2643 GCA_043788425.1 Rhodospirillales bacterium | reverse complement strand
AGTAGGCCGGTCACGAGATAGCCGGACGTGGCCGACAGGCCAATCGTGATCGGGGCCAGCACCGTGAGCAGGGCCAAGATGAGAGTGGGTGCGATTGCGGCGACGTTCGTGCCTTGGGCGCGGGCGACGCTGATACCGGCGTAGAGCGCCGCCATGGCGGGAGCCACGATCTCGGTAACGGGCAAGGTCGCAATTTCAGCGGCGAGAAGGTAGCCGCCGAGCCTGCTGGTGCCGAGTGCCGGGCCGAGGATGAATGGGTCGCAGCGCTCCCATACGAGGGAGCCGAGGCCGGCGGCCCACGTCCAGGCGGAGAAGCTCAGCAGGCCGCGCCAGTGTTCGACCCGAAACGCCACACGAAGGTTCGGGCGCCAGGGATGAAGGCGATAGGTCATGATGAAGCGGGAGACAGCAAACAGCGCACTGCCGAACAGCATGGCGCGGTAGTCGGCGATAACTAAGGCCATGCCGATTCCGCCGAAAAACTGCAGTAGGCGGGGGATGATTAGAAGCCGGAATTCGATGTCGAACTGAATGGAGCGGCGGTATTCAACCATGCCGACATTTTCGAAGCCGGCCAGGACGGCGGTGGCGGCGACGACGTAGAGGATGGGGCCGAGGCGGGGTTCGCTGAACCATTCGACGGCGGGACCTGTGCCGGCAATGATGACGGCACCATTGAGTAGGCCGCGATAGGCCTGGAAGCCGAACGCGGTATTGAACCATTCCTCATTCGTGTCGGGGCGGCGGATGAGGGCGTCGGTGACCCCCATGGCTGACAGATAGGAGACGGCGCCAGTGAACGCGACGGCCATGGCGATAAGACCGAAATCGGCAGGGACGAGTAGCCGGGCCAGAATAAGAGTACTGATGAGGCCCAGCCCGCGGGATACCATGCGCCAGGCGACCATCCACCCGGCGCCGATCGCGGTCCGGCCTGCGACGCTGGTTGTCATAGCCGCGTCTGTAACCGAACCAGGTTAGTGAGTCTTTACCGAAATGCGACGCGCAGGCGGTTGGCGGCCCAGTCCTCGGCATCGGCGGCGGCCGGGATGGTGGCGCCAAGGCCGAAGAAGCCGTGTGTGACGCCAGGCACGGTGCGGGCGGAGACGCGAATGCCGGCGGCGGAAAGGGCGGCGGCGAGCGCCTCACCCTGACTGCGTAGGGGGTCGATCTGAGCGATGACGACCGTGACAGGCGGCAGGCCGGTGAGGAGTTGTGCGCCCGGGTTCATCCGCGGATCGGTGAGATCGCGGCTATCGGGCGTGTATTGGTCCTGCGCCCAGTCGACGACGCGGCGGCTGAGCGGCTGGGCGCGGCGGCTATCGTCCATGCTGGGGCCGTCGAGCGCCGTAGTGACCTGGGGGGTGATAAGCAGCAGGTGGTCGGGTGCGGGCAGGGCCGGATCATGCAGTCGGCGCGTGGCCTCGGCGACGGTCATGGCCAGCGTGGCGTTTGACCCCTCACCGGCCAAAATCACACGGGTCGGGTCGGCGCCCCAACCGCGGAGCTGGCTGAGCGCCCATCGATAGCTGGCGAAAGCGTCGTCGTGGATGGCGGGGAAGGGTGCATCCGGCGCAGCGCGCAGTGCGATCGCGACGATGACGTAGCCGGTGCGTGCGGCGAGTTCGCGCGCGGTCTCGTCGAATGCGTCGAGCGATGGGGTCACCCAGGTGCCGCCGGCGAAAGCGATGATGACCGGCGTGTTGCGGGCGAGGGCGGGGCGATAGAGGCGGGCGGCGAGATTGGTCTGCGCCCCGGCGGCGGTGACCTCGGTAACCTGTGGCACGTCGATGGTTGGGGCGGGGAGGCCGTGCGTGTTAGGGATCGCGTGCGCGGCGTCCACCAGGGTTGGTTGGAGGCGGGCACGATCGATCGAGAGGCTGGGAAGGGGCTTGGGGCGGAGGTTCTGGTACTCGACCAGTACGTCGCGCATGGCGGGGGTCGGCTGGAGGGCTGTGTCGCCCTGGGGCGGGGACGTGCAGGCAGCCATCAATAGCAGGGGCAGGACGCGTTTCATGATAACCGGTTCTGCCCGGTGTGGGGCGGGCAGGCAAGCGGGTTGACCCCGGCGCGGGCGTACCTTACGTATACGTCAAGTAATAGGAGGCGAAATGCCGCGCATACAGTATTCGATCGGCGATTTGTCGGCCGAGTTCGGGCTGTCGCCGCGCGCGATCCGTTTCTACGAGGATCAGGGCCTGCTGGCACCCGCCCGCGCCGGGGCGAACCGGGTGTACAGCAAGCGGGACCGGGCGCGG
The DNA here is from genome assembly GCA_043788425.1 of Rhodospirillales bacterium. Taxonomy (GTDB): domain Bacteria; phylum Pseudomonadota; class Alphaproteobacteria; order Acetobacterales; family Acetobacteraceae; genus JANPPS01. Next base: position 385 of record JAYVTX010000095.1, on the reverse strand, counting down.
CTGATGCTGATCTTGCGCGGCAAGCGGCTAGGGTTCTCGTTGTCGAATATCCGGCAGTTTCTGGATTTGTACGACGTGGACCGGACCAAGCGGCAGCAAATGGCGATGACGCTCGAGCTGACGCGGGCGCGCATCAGGGAGCTGGAGCAGCAGCAAAACGACATTACGATCACGCTGGCCGAGTTACGCGACATGGAGGCTGAGATCGCGGCCTATACCGAAACGACCCCCGCCGCCGACGATACCGTTCAAAAGGACGCCCGAGCATGAGTGCTGCATCGACCCAGGCCGTAATTGCGGGCTACGCCCGGTCGCCATTCACCCCGGCCGGTAAGGGGGCGCTGTCGCGCGTGCGGCCTGATGACCTGATGGCGCAGGTGGTGCG
>JAYVTX010000094.1:0-4996 GCA_043788425.1 Rhodospirillales bacterium | reverse complement strand
CTAATGCGCCTCGGACCAACTTGCACCCCACCCCGTCTCTACCACCAGCGGTACGGATAGCGATGCGGCACCTTCCATCACGCGTTTGGCAATAGATGCCGTCGCCTCGGCCTGTTCAGCCGACGCCTCGAACAAGAGTTCGTCATGCACCTGCAGCAACAGCCGCGCCTGGAGCCCGGCATCCGCCAGGGCACGCGGTAGGCGCACCATCGCGGCCTTGATCACGTCTGCGGCACCCCCTTGCAGCGGCGCATTGATGGCCTGGCGTTCCGCATAAGCGCGTTTTTGCGGCACCCGATCGGCGATACCTGGCACCCAGCAGCGGCGGCCGAACGGGGTCAGTACGAAGCCGTTGATCCGCGCCTCCTCCTTCGTGCGTTCCATGTAGGCGCGGATGCCGGGGTAGCGCTCGAAATAGGCGGCGATGAAGTCCCGCGCCTCACCGGCCTCGATGGAGAGTTGGCGCGCTAGGCCAAAGGCGCTGATGCCGTAGATGATGCCGAAATTGATTGCCTTGGCCCGGTTACGGGTGGTGCGGTCCATGCCCTCGATCGGGACGCCGAAAACCTCGCTGGCTGTGCGGGCGTGGATATCCTGGCCGGTGGCGAAGGCTTCTTTAAGGGCGGGAATGTCGGCGACGTGGGCCATCAGGCGCAGCTCGATCTGGCTGTAATCGCAGCTTACCAGCACATGGCCGGGTTCGGCGATGAAGGCGCGGCGGATGCGTGCCCCTTCCTCGGTCCGGATCGGAATGTTTTGCAGATTGGGTTCGGTGCTGGACAGCCGCCCGGTGCTAGCGACGGCCTGGGCAAAGCGGGTGTGGACGCGCCCGGTGGTGCGGTCGATCTCGTCGACCAATGCCTCGGTATAGGTACTCCGCAGCTTGGCCAGCTGCCGATGTTCCAGCGTTAAAGCCGGTAGCGCGTGGCCCTGGTCGGCCAGGTCCTGCAGCACGCTGGCGTCGGTCGACCAGGTGCCGCTGGGCAGGCGTTTGCCCCCGGGGAGCTCTTGTTCGTCAAACAGCACCTCCCCCACCTGCTTGGCACTGCCGAGGTTGAACGGGTGCCCGGCCAGGCGAAAAATCTCGATCTCCATCACGCCCATGCGGGTGGCGAAGTCGGCGGACATGCGCCGCAACTCTGCCTCGTCCACCTTTACGCCAGCCTGTTCCATGTGCATCAGCACCGGCACCAGCCGCTGATCGACCCGGTGATAGGCGGCCAGCGACCGCGACAGTCGCAACCGTGGCCGCAGCAGCGATGCCAGCCGGTAGGCCAGGTCCGCCGCCTCCGCCGCATGGGTCGTGGCGCGGGCGGGCGGCACCTGCGCCATCGTCAGCCGCGCGCGCCCGGTACCGGTAACGGCGTCCAGCGACGTGACGGTGTGGGCGAAATGTAATGCTGCGAGGTCGGGCAGGGTGTGACCGTGGGCGCCCGCCTCCTGCGCATAAGACATCATCATGACGTCATCGACCGGGTCCAACATCACGCCGGCGCGGTCGAGCGTCAGCAGCGCCGCCTTCGCATCGTGGACCAGTTTTAGAACCGCGGGGTGGGCCAGCACGGGACGCAGCGCATCGAGTGCGTCGCATAACGGGATTTGTGCGAATTCGGCCGGGTCACCAAGCAGTCCGGGTGCCGCGTGGCCCAATGGCACGTAGCACGCGCGACCCGGTGCCACGCATAGACCGATACCCAGCAGCGCCGCCCGCCGTGCATCGATGCGGTCGCCCTGTATGTGCAGGCCTAGTGTTCCGCCCGCCATCGCCTGGGCGATCCAGCCCTGCAGCGCGTCAAGTGTCGTCACTGTCTCATACGCGCCAAACGTCTCGGTCCCGGCGTCCGGGGGTGGCGTGGGCGTGACCGGCGCCGGGCCATCGAGGCCCAGGCGGTTCACGGTACTGCGAAAACCCTGGTCCAGCAGCCAGCTCACCAGTTCCGGCCGGATGGCGTCGCGGGCGATCAGCGCGTCGATCGGCAGCGGCAAATCCACGGTGCAGCACAGCTCAACCAGTTTGCGGCTGATGCGTGCGGCCTCGGCATGCTGGATCAGCATGTCGCGGCGTTTGCTGGGCTTCATCGTTGGAGCGGCGGCGAGAACACCCTCCAGATCACCGAACTCGATAATGAGTTGCGACGCGTTTTTGGGGCCGATACCGGGCACGCCTGGCACGTTGTCGACGCTGTCACCCATCAGCGCCTGCACGTCGATTACCTTGGCGGGGGGTACGCCGAACTTCTCCAGAACCTCGGCCGGGCCGATCGCCCTTTGCTTGATCGGGTCCTGCATGGTGACGTGCTCGTTCACCAGCTGCATCAGGTCTTTGTCGGAGCTGACGATCGTGACCCGCATGCCGGCGGCCACGGCGGCGGTGGCGTAGCTGGCGATCAGGTCATCGGCTTCGTAATCCGCCAGTTCGATCGCGGGTACACCGAATGCGGCCGTGGCTTCGCGGACTAGGGCAAATTGTGGGATCAGCTCGTCCGGTGGTTCGGGGCGGTGGGCTTTGTACTCGGCATATAGCGCGTTACGGAACGTTATCCGCCCGGCGTCGAATATGACGGCGATATGCGTGCCTTCATGGTTCTGCAGCAGCCGCGCGAGCATGTTGGTGAAGCCGAATACGGCGTTAACGGGCGTGCCGTCCTCACGCGTCATGGGTGGCAGGGCGTGATAGGCGCGGAAGATGAACCCCGAGCCGTCGATGAGAATAAGGTGGTTAATGGCCTTCATGCCCCGCGCCGGGTTCCAGGCGGAAAATGCGGGAGCACCATGGGCAGAAGGTCTGCTCCTTCTCGATCCGCAAATAGACGAGCGGGTGGCCCGCCGCACCCTCACCGCCATCGCAGGACGCGGTGCGGCTGTCGACCATGATCACTTCTGGGTGGATGGTGGCCGCGGGGCTGGGCGTATCGGCGCCGAATGGCATGATAGTCCTTGGAATGATGGGATGCGGCGATGATACGGCGCGCGGCGTGGCTTTTGAAGCGGCTGATTGTGGTGATGGTCGTGGCGGGGTGTACGACCCTGCCCACGACGCAGCCGGCCGCCCCGGTACCGCCCGCGCTGGTGCGGTCCGATGGCATATTGACGCTGGCCGACGGCGCGGTAACGCCGGTGCGTGTATGGCGACCGGCGGGTGCGGCCCGGGCGGTGCTGCTGGCGCTGCATGGGTTCAATGACAGCCGCGACGCCTATGCGCTGCCGGGTCCGATGTGGGCGGCCGACGGGCTGCTGGTCTATGCGCCCGACCAGCGCGGGTTTGGTGCGGCACCCGGCCGTGGTTTGTGGCCCGGCGGAGACGTGCTGGCCGATGATGCGGCGGCGATGCTGCGCGAATTGCGGCGGCTTCACCCCGGGTTGCCGCTATTTGCGATGGGCCAGTCGATGGGCGGCGCGGTGCTGATGGCGCTATCGACCCGGCCCGATGCGCCGCGGCTGGACGGCTGGATCCTGCTATCCCCCGCCGTGTGGGGCCGGGCACAGCAGGGACCCGCGCTGGCGGCCGGGTTGACAGTCATAGCCGGCCTAGGTCCCGGCCTGACGGTTACGGGTGCCGAGGTACCAACCCGCATCCGGGCCAGCGATAACCGGGCGGCGCTGATCGCGTTGGGGCGTAATCCGCTCACCATACGGCGGACCCGGCTCGATGCGGTCCGGGGCCTGACGGATTTGATGGATGTGGCGCAAGACGTGGCCCCGCGTCTGCCGGCAAACACGCTGCTGATGTATGGCGCGCATGATTCGCTGGTGCCAGCGCCGGCGATGCGGCGGGTGTGGCAGTCTGCGCCGGCTGCGGTTCGACGGGCCGTTTACCCGGGCGGGTGGCATTTGCTGGTGCAGGATTTGGGTCGGGCGGGGCCGATTGCGGATATTGCGGCCTGGACCCGGGACTCGGCGGCGTGGCTGCCGTCGGGGGCGGATTTGGCTGCGGCGGCCTGGGTTTCGCGGTAGGTGTTGCTACGACTCCCAATGAAACGCCACACTATGGCGGCATGATCCGAGGCACCCTCTTCAGCCGCTTCTTTCTTGATGAAGGCGTGCGCTTAACGGAGGCATATCAGGCCCTCGACCCGGTAAGCGTCAACGCCCTGCGAGACTTGGCCCAGCCCTGCTTGGCGCGTCTCGCAGCTATGGAACGCCCATCGGAGGCGGAAACCGAAAGCGAGTGCATTTTCCCGATCTTAGGCCAACTCGGCTGGACCTACCTGACACAGCAGGAGCCCGGGCGGGGCCGCAGAGATGTTGCCGACGCGCTGTTATTCCTCGATCCCGCCGCAAAAGACGCGGCCGTCCGGCTTCGCGGGCCGGACCGCTTCAAGCATGGTTCTGTAGTGGTCGAGAACGAGGCGCGCGACACGCGGTTAGACCGGGCATCGGGCGAGAAGGAAACGCCTTCGACCCAACTGTTGCGGTACCTTTCCCGTGCCCAGACGCAGTGGGACGGTGCGGTCCGATGGGGTTTGCTGACCACCGGACGGGTTTGGCGTTTGTACTGGGCCGATGCGCCGGCCCGGGCAGAAGGGTTTGTCGAGTTCGACCTTGATGGCATTCTCGGCACCATGCCGCCGCCGCTGCCGCCCGGGGCGGCCGCCGACCACTGGATGCGCGTCTTCCTGCTCTTGTTCAGCACACGGTCGCTGCACACGGACGGGCCGGGCGGTCAGACGTTCCTCGATCAGGCGCTGGCCGAGGGAAAGCGCTATCAACAACGCGTCACGGCCGCGCTGTCGCAGACCGTTTTCGATCGTGTTTTTCCAGACCTGGTGGCGGCCATCGCGGCCCATGACCCGGCCGCCCGGATTGCGGACGAGGCCTGGCTGGCAGACGTTCGGGAGACGGCGCTACGGCTGCTCTACCGGCTGCTGTTCCTGCTTTATGCCGAAGATCGCGACCTGCTGCCGGTGCGCCACCCGGGCTATGAGGCCTACAGTCTCCGGCACTTGCGGGATGATGCCGCAACGATCACCGACCAGCGCCGGGTCGTATCGGCGCA
>JAYVTX010000093.1:0-7686 GCA_043788425.1 Rhodospirillales bacterium | reverse complement strand
GAAGTCACGACGTTCAACTTTGCTATTGAGGTTAAACCGCAGGATCAAGGCGTCGGTGCGTTGAGCCAGCATGGCCACGCAGCGCATGGGGGCGGTACGGCCCCCACGGGGCATGACCCGTTCTCCCGCTGGCGCAGTGCGAAGGCCGACGAGTATCGCGACATCAAGTACCCGATCGAGTTCGATACATTCACCTTCAGCCGCTTTATCGACGGTGCCTCGCCGATTTTCTTTGCGGCCTGTTGCAACCAGGAGAGCTTCGATAGCGCAACGCTGGTACGCCGGGTATCGGCGGGCATTGCGGGCGGCACGGATCGCCAGTCAATCGGCTTTTTGCGCATCGATTTTCGCGATGTGCTGCTGACGGGCCTGGCCTGGGACGACGGCGACATGGTTACCGAGCGTTGCACCTTCATCTGTAAGGCCATGCGCATCCGGTACAAGCCGCAGCAGGCGGACGGTACGCTGATGGCGCCGGCACCCGACGCAGTATGGGATCAGATGAAGGACGGCCACGTGGCCCGTGGCCCGGGCACACAAAGTTAGCGATAGGGGGCGGCGATGGCAGCGGGCGACAGCAGCGACATCCTGATGAAATTCGTCCTCGATGGGGACCCGATCCCGGGTGAGAGCAATACCGAACTATCGATCGCCGGTAAGAAGCCCAGCCAGTTGCTCGGCGGCTTCGAAAAGATGTTCATGTTCGAAATTGACAGCTTCAACTTCTCGGTTGGCATCGAGGATGATTCTGGGGGTGCCCAAGCCCGCCCCGGACAGCATCCAGCCGGCCACGGCACGTCCTCGCGGGGCACCTCAGCCGCTCCGCCCGCCCCGCACGTTGGTTTCCAGGCCTGGCGCACCGGTCGCGCGCACAAGAAATACCCGGTCAACGTGCAGCCGATCACCTTCTCCCGGCCGATCGACCGCGCGTCCAACCTGCTGCTACAGCACTGCATCAAGTGCACCTCGTTCGACAGCGCAACCTTGGTGAAGCGCAAGGCCGCCGGTAGCGCTGCTGCCGGGGAAGCGTATTTGCGCATGGATTTCACCGGCGTGCTGATCACCAACATCGATTGGAGCAACGACGAACCGATCAAGGAAACGTGCAAGTTCATCTCCCGCGCCATTACCGTCCGCTACCGCCCGCAGCTGCCAGATGGAACTCTGGGCATCATTCGCCCGGGGTTTTGGAGCATGCTGCCCTGGGAACATGAGGCACCGCTGTGTTGACCTGGTCCTCGTATGCCGCCACCGATATCGGCACCGTGCGCGCCGGCAATGAGGACGCTTTTATCGACCTGCCGGCGCGGCGGCTTTGGGGCGTGGCGGACGGTGCTGGCGGCCACGATCATGGCGAAGTCGCATCTGGCGCGTTAAAGGCTGCGCTCGAACTGCCCGTCACTGCTACAGACCGCGTGCTGGTGGTGCGCACGCTGGTTGCGGGCGTGCATGATGCCCTGCTACGCCGGGCGGCTGCCGAGGTCACGGACCATGCCGTGACGATTGCTTCCACCCTCGTGGTGCTGCTGGCCGATGGCCCGCATTTCGCCTGCCTGTGGTGCGGGGACAGCCGCGCCTATCTGTTGCGCGCTGGGACACTTACGCAGCTCACCCGCGATCACAGCTTGGTGCAGGAGCTGGTGGATGCGGGCACGCTCGCTACTGCCGACATGGAGCGGCATCCCAGTGCCAACGTCCTGACCCGCGCAATCGGTGCCCCCGGCCCGGCGCCCGAGATCGACAAGATCACCGGTCAGGCCGAAGCTGGCGATTGCTTCTTGCTGTGCAGTGACGGCCTGTTCAAGGCGCTGGACGCGGGTGCGATCCTGCCCATTTTGGCACAGGAAAACCCCGCCGCCGCCCTGATCGCCGCCGCCATTGCAGCCGGCGCCCGCGACAACGTTACCGCCGTGGTTGTACACGCACGGGCGGCACCGGCAGACGGCACGGTGTTGCGCCGGGCCCGCTGAGCATCAGGCGACGCTGGTCTGTACCTGACCAGGGAATACGATGCTGATCGTGCCACCCCACATGCACTGGCATGTCGATGTGTTGTTCAACACCGGCATTTTTCCTAGCAGCACGGTCGGCGAGCCCGGCACCCAGGGTGCCACCGTGTTTGGGATACAGGGCATGGGTGTCAGCACCCCCAACGCCGCCGCCGTGGCAGTCGCGACCATTGGATTGGCGGGTGAAATGCAAATACCAAACGGCATGATGTTCACCATCGGCGCAAAGTCCATGATGTTAGCTGCGACCTGCTTGCCGCACTGCACCCGGTTGACCGGAAGTACCTGTAGCGCCGCGGGTGCCGCCCCCATCGTGCACATCAGCTGCGCTGTCATTACCGTGACTTGAGCCATGGCTAGCCTCCGGATCCATGCTAGCGCACTGGAGCAATCAGCGCACGATTTCGTTGCAGCCACGATGCGATCCGCCCTAGGATGTTTGCTTACAAACGGGTGCACGCAGTGTTCACACAGCAGCAGCGGGAATGGGTGGATAAGTTCCTAGCGCCCGGCGCTGCCCCGCCCCCACCTGTCGGCAGCGTGCCAACCCAGCTCAACCTGGCCTCCGGCAGCGATACACTGGCCCTGTTACCGGTCATACCGGTAATCGATATCGTAAAGGACCTGTTGGGCGAGCTAAGCTGCGTCGGGACCATCAGCAACGAGACCAAACAGACACTCCGCCTAGACGCCACCAGCACCGCGAAGTTTGAGAGCGGGAAACTGACCAAGCCGCCGCCGAAAACGATCGAGCCGGGCGGCAGCGGAAGCTTCATCGCCGTCAGTAACGCTACGCTCGGCATCTCACTCACCGACGTTGACGGGATCATCCGTTACTTCGTTGACGACCAGAAGACAGTCTGGTCGATGCATTTCAACAACCCGCGCTTGCCCACCTCGAAAAACAACACGGACTCTCAGGTAAAGGGGCCTGGTGAGGCCAATTTCGAGCAACCCTTCGCCAATGCCGGACCCGGCAATGCGTCCGCCTGCACCTTCATTTTGACCGCGAAGGGCGGCGGCGGCGTGACGCCGCCTGTGACGCCGGGCAGCGACGTCGCGTCCAGCTGCCTCGTCACCGTCACGAACACCACCCAGTCGGTACTGGCGCTAAAGGAACAGGGCAAGGTCAGCGGTGACTACATGACCAACCCGGCGACGACGCTCCAACCCGGTGCCTCCACCCAGTTTGCGTTCGTCATGACGCCGCACAGCCCAGATAAGGGCTGCAAAGGCTTCCTGCTATGGGACATCGGCACGCCCAAGGCCGGCACGTGGCGCTTGGGCTGGGACAACCCACAGGGCGTACAGAATACGGCGCTTGCGAACCTGGATCCGCAGAACGCCGGCTTTGCCTCGTTGTTTCAGATCGGCCAGGGCGACGAGAACGTGCCGGTGACGTTCACACTTAGCGGCGGCGCCCCGGGTGGCGACAAACCGCCGGTCGTACCCCCCACCACCGACCCACCCTTCGATCCGCCAAAGGCTGCGGCGAAGGAACCCACGCTACGCAAGGGCGACAAAAGCCCCGATGGCTGGGTCGAATACCTACAGGAAGTGCTGGGGATTCACGGACACCACGTGACGGTCGATGGCGCGTTTGGCCCCGGCACGGAAAAGGCCGTTCGCGCCTTTCAGGCCGGCGAGAAACCGCCATTGATGGTCGATGGCATCGTCGGCAACCAGACCTGGGCCGCCCTGCGGGAGGGCGCGCCACAGCCGCCGAGCACGGATGGCCGCAAGCCCCACAGCTTTGAGGAGGAAGGCACTGCCGCCCGATTCTTTACCGAGCAGAACGATTCTTGCCGCTTCTCTCCGGCGCTGGACGAGTTGCATTTGCTGGTCGTTTCGGTCGGTGACTCGGTCAAGCTCGATGGTAAGATCACCACGATCCGCATCACACCGCCGGGCAGTAAGCCCCGAACGTTTAGCATTGCACTGGTGCCCAACCCGGCAACGCCCCCTGCCGGCAGCCAGGGCGCGCTGTACAACGCCACACTGCCGAAGCTGACCGCCACGCTTCCTTCCACGCCGCCTGGTGCCCCAGTTACCGCCTACCTCGTCGAGGCCTATCTGGAGGCGGGCATCGGCGGCGACACGTTCACCGGCAAGCCGTCACTGGCTTAATGTGGACGCGCCGGAGCTGATTGCCGGACGGAGCTGTGGGACCTGCAACGTTTGCTGCGTGGCGCTTACGATCGATGATCCGGCCCTACAAAAGGTCCAGGGCTACCGCTGCCGCAACGCCCAGCCCGATAATGGCTGCGCGATTTACGAGACACGGCCACAGACCTGCCGCACGTTCTTCTGTGGATGGCGGCAGCTGAAATGGGTGCGTGAGACGCTGCGTCCGGACCGCTCCGGCGTGCTGGTCCGGCTGCATAACGAGGTGTCGGCTGCCGACGGCACGCGCCGGCTGGGCATCATCGTCACCCTGCTGAATGGTGCGGCGATAAAGGCGGATGGGCTGGCAGAGACGGTCGCCGCGGCGGTGGCCGCCCAAGCGCCGGTCTACCTGCACATTCCCGGCCCGCCCGGCCATACGTCGGGCCAGGCCCGGATCAACGACGCGCTTGAAGGGCCGGTCCTGGCGCGCGACAAGGCGGCCGTGCTGGACGTCTTGCGGCTGGCGCGCCGCCAGGGCCGCGCCGGGCCGCGCGACCGAATCGTGCTCAGGCCGCATGGTACTAGCGGCAGGACGAGCGCAGCAGGGCGCGGTCCTGCTCTGACGGAGCCTCACCCAGTTGGGCCCGGTCCAGAATAGCGGCGCATTGCGGCGACCGGGCCGGTGCGCGCGGCGGCGGGGTGGCAGCGCGGACGGCTGGCACGGGACCGTTATTAACGGGCGCGGCGCGTATGGGCGGGGCACGGACATCAATCACGCCCAAATCTATCCGCGCGTCACCCTGCCGCCCGACCGCTTCCGCCACTGCGGCCAGATACGGCCCGGCTATTTCGGCCCGTGGGCGCGTACCAAGTTCCAGCGGCCCTGCACTGCTAACAGCCAGAAGGATCCCAACCCCCGTGACCCGACCGTCTGGCAGCGCGACCGTTAGCGATCCGTCGGTGGTGGGCGTCGGACTGACCAAGTGTATCACGCCACCGACCTGAAACAGGTCCAGCGTCAACACGGGTTCGGTGACACCGCGAACACGAAACACGGCTTGGTTCCCCCGCGCCGGCGCCTGCCGGGTTAGCACCAGCAGGCCGCCCTCCTCCCGCGTATGGCGGATCAGCTCGCCAAGCCGGTCAAGGATCGCGCACGCAAACGGCGGCAGGAAGGTCACGCCCTCTGGCACGACCCGGACACCCCGCCCCGCTCCCGCCTGTTGCACGCCTGCCTGTTGCATGCCCGCCTGTTGCATGCCCGCCTGTTGCGCCCCGGTTTTCTGCACCAGCGCGTCCCAATCCGGACCCGGCAGCGCCAGCCCATTCAGGGTCACCCTGTTCTGCACCGTGCGCGCGTCGAGAATGGAACACCGCGCGGCCCGGGCCATGGCGCGTATCGTACCCAGCTGAGCCTCGCGCCCGATTGTCTGCGGAGGCGGCACCAGCGCGGCCTCCCGTACCGCTGCCACAGGTGGCCCGGCCCCGGCATTTGGACCGGCACTTGAACCGGCATTTGGACCGGCAAAGTAGAAGTCACCATCGATTGGCGACGTCGAAACCCAGGGCTGCTGTCCGCCACCCGTTCCGCGCTTCACATCTAACCCGACCTGGTTGAACAGCCGGAAGATGTCTAGACCAGGTTGCGTCATGCTGCGGGCCAGCGCGGTGGTGTAGGGGCTGTTCGGCCCCACCCCATCTGCCGCGACGTTGCCCGGCTGGGTCGCGTACGAGATTAGCGTACCCTCCGGCGCGCGCATTTCGGCAAGCCCCCCCTGCAGCGAGCGCAGGCCGCGCGTGGCGAATGGGTTGTTCCGGCACGCATCCAACAGCACGAGGTTCAGCTTCGTCCCGGCCCCATCCATCTGCCGCAACACAAGATCCGCGTCGACCATCTGAAAATCCAGGTCCTGCGGCCGGGTCGGATTGGCGTCGACCGGCACCAGCCAGTTGACGCCCGCGACCTGCAAACCATGCCCGGCGTAGTAGAATAACCCGACATCCGCCCCGGCTAGCGCCTTGCCAAACGCCTGGATGGCCTGGGCCAGCGCCGTCCGGTCCAAATCAAGCTGCGGCCCGCCACCCACCAGTTCAAACCCCTGGGCCTGGAGCGTCGCGGCGATCAACCGCGCATCGCCCGCGGTATTGGGCAGACGATCGACGCTGCGATACGCCCCGTTTCCCACCACCAAAGCGACCCGCCGGCCCGAGATCTGTGTCTGGCGCGGCTGCGCCGAGGCAACGCCAGACACAAGTAGCACAAGCAGCACCCAAAGCATCCGTCTCAGCACGCGGGAATGACCTTGAACTCCACCCGACGGTCCAGCGCGTCGGTCGCATTATCCGCGCCCGTCCCGACCAGCGGTGCCTGGGCACCCTGGCCGCTCGCGACCACATGCCCGGCGAGCGTCGGTGATGCCTGCTCAAGCCGCCCCTTCACCGCCTCGGCCCGCAATGTCGCGAGCCGGTCGTTCAGCGCCGCCGAGCCAGACGCACTGGTATGGCCCGTCACCTGCAGGCATGAAGCCGCGGCGGTACTACGCTGTGCGATCTGCGACAGCCACATGTCATAGTCGCCGCTGAGCCGCCGATCCGCTGCAAACGCCGTGGAGGCCGGTCGAAACAGCAGTTTTACCGCGAGGCGGTTGTTGCGCAGCCCATACCCAACCAAGTCCCCGAACGCCGATCGCGCCGGTTCGCGCTGCCCGAGCTTCGCGTGGGTTAGATAGAGGCCGTTATATACCCGAAGCTGGTCGCCGGCCGGCGTGGCGCGCGCACTTCCATACAGGTCCAGCGCCTCCTGATAGCGCCCGCCATCGTAGGCCTCCATCGCCTGGTTCAGGATCGATGCGGTAACGATACCGTCCAGATAGGCAGGCGGGATCGGGTCGCCCACCTTTGTCGCCTGGCAGGTACTGATATAGCTTTTGATGCTTGCATCCTCGGTCCAGGCGGGACTGTCGGCGAAAACGTGGGTCGGCGTGGCGTCTACCCCGGCGGTTGTGGCGCGTGCGACGCTTTTGGCCACCGTCTTACCCGTCCGCAGATCGGCCAGCGCCAGGCAAAACCGATAGGCCTCTCGCACGCCGGCCGGCTGGTTTTGGGCGTTGACGGGCGTGAACGTCCCGACCATCACCAGCGGCGACCCGGCCACCGCAGCGGCCGTAAACGGCTGTATGGTCAGCGACGGGTAGCGCTGCCGGGCAAGCTCGGTCAGGCGCGCGGCTAGCACCTTGGTACCGGCCGACTGCTCCCCTGTCACACCGTTCACCAACGGGTCGATCACAATCGTCTGCTGCCCGCCCGCGGCGGCGGCGGCGAAGACCGCGTTGCCTGCGTTCAGAACAGCCTGATCGAAGGGAACGGGCGGAGGTGGCCCCGATGCGGTGGGCGTGGCCGCTGGCGCGGCACAGCCGGCCAGAATAAGGGCTGAGACGATAAATTGGATCGTAAATCGTTGCATGGAGGCAGCCTCCTGAACACAAGCGCGGACGCCAGGGCAGGCGCCAGGCAGGTATAATAGACGAACTGGTGACGGACCGTTACGTTTAAGTTACGGAACCGTCGGGGT
>JAYVTX010000092.1:0-22281 GCA_043788425.1 Rhodospirillales bacterium | reverse complement strand
GGCCCGCTGCGGGAACGCCGGGTGGCCCTGGTGCTGGGTGCCGAGGGCCCAGGCCTACGCCGGCTGACGCGGGAGACATGTGACGAGCTCGCCGGCCTCGCCATGCCCGGCGGAATGGAGAGCCTGAATGTGTCCGCCGCCGCCACGGTCGCGCTGTATGAGTTGGTACGGCAAGACTAACGCAAGCGTGATCGCTGGGCTGGGCAAAGTTAGAACGCTGTTAACCAGCCCAGCCTAAACCTACGAATGACCGCGGCGGTAATGCGGGGCCTGAAACGCCAGAATGGCAGGTAGATGGGTAAACACCCGATGCTAAATTCTTGGTGCGTTTTGTCTGACGATATCCAGCTCGCTCTCGCCCAATCCGCGCTGCAACGGGCTGCGGAAACTATTGCAAAGCAGGCAGAAACCTTAGCTGGAGTGATGGAGGCCGGCGAGCTATCCGATCAGGGTGGTCCCGACGCGCTTCGCCTGCTGGCGGCCGTCGTGCGATCTGTCCGGCCGATGCAAGCGCATGTTGGCCATTGCTAGCCCGGGCTGGGCAGGCAGGCCGGGCCGATTGGGTCGAAGCTTTTATACGTCAGGATGAACTCCTGATGTCCCAGCTCCTCCGATTTCGTCCGCGCCCCGCCAGCGACAGCCTCGATCAACGCCACGATCTCCGCCCCTACCCCGTCCAGCGTGCCGCGCCCCTCCAGGATACGGCCCGCATCGACGTCCATATCGTCCTCCATCCGCCGGAACGTATCGGGGTTGGCGCAGATTTTAATAACGGGTGAAATGGCCGACCCAACGACCGAACCCCGGCCGGTTACGAACAGCACCATGTGCGCGCCCGACGCAATCAGCTCCACAATCTCCGCATTGTCGCTGATATTGGGAAAGCCGAACCGCACCTCCCCGTCCGGCACCACATCCATCAAATACAGGCCGGCGCGCGGTGGGATGTCGCCGGGCTTGATCAGGCCCACGATCGGCGAGCGCCCCGATTTGGCGTAGGCGCCCATCGACTTTTCTTCGATCGTCGACAGGCCGCCATCCGCGTTGCCAGACGCGAAGCTGCCGTAGCCCAGGGTCGCGTAATATGCCGCTGCCTTCGCCACTGACGCCCGCAACAACACAGCCAGATCCGGCGTCGCGGCCCGGGCGGCCATAATCTCCTCACAGCCAATCAGCTCGCCCGTTTCCTCAAAAATACAGGCGGCACCGGCAGATATCAGGCTGTCAAACGCCCGGCCGGCGGCGGGATTGCCCGTCAGGCCGCTGGTGCCGTCCGATCCGCCGCAGATGGTACCAACAATCAGGTCCTCAACCGCCATCGGCACCGTGGGCACGCCGTCTAGCGCCGATAGCTGCGCCGTTACCCACGCGCGCCCGGCCGCGACGGTACGCCGAGTGCCGCCGTTGCTTTGTATAACCAATGTCTCGACCGGCCGGCCAGTGCCGGCCACGACGCGCGCCAGTTGCCGTTTGTTGAAGCTCTCACATCCCAACGACACGATCAGCACCGCGCCCACGTTCGGGTGGGTACACAGCCGCTCCATGATACGCTGTGCGTAATCGTTGGGGAAACAGCCGGGGAAGCCGATCAGATGGACGTCCTGACCGTCGAACGCACCCGTCACCTGGCGTGCGACATGGTGGGCGCATTCGACCAGATAGGCGACGGCTACGACGTTTCGGACGCCCTTACGCCCGTCCGACCGCAACCAGCCTCGCATGTTAGTCGAGGCTGTAGGTGGGCGTGTGGTCGCTTCTAACGTTATGGACATGGACATGGTCCCCCCGGGCGATCGGCACCGTCGCCCGGCCGATTGGCACACCGTATTTAATGACTTTTTCGCCGCGCGCGATCGCCCGGCGGGCCAGCTTGTGTCCAAGCCCGGCCGTCACTGGGGCAATCACAAGACCACCATCGATCAGCAACGGCTCGCCGACCACGACCGACGCGCTCAGCACGAGCACGTTGTCATCAGGGTCAAGAAGAAGCAGGCGTGGATCGAATGCTGTCACGGTCGGTTGGCCCACCCTGTCGGTGGTTCACCATGACAACGCTTCGCCCGCTTGGAAATCCCGGGCGGTTTGGGCCACACGGCCCATGCGCCGGGTTAGCACAGTTATAGTGCAGTGGTTTTGTAAACCGAAGGTCGCGGGTTCAAATCCTGCACCCGGCAGGCTCACAACAATTTCATCAAACATTCGTCTACATTGAATCAAAAGCGTTGGCTTTTGTCATCATCTCGAGACAAGATCGTTACACCTCAGATTTGCCACGTCACCCGGCGTTGAGCGGCGCGTTCTGAGCCAAAAACAGGTGACGACAATGAAAATTGGTGGGTTCCTTAAGCGCCTTGGTTCCGATTCTCGGGGCGTTACGGCTCTTGAATACGGCCTCATCGCCGCCGTTGTCGCCGTCGTCATGGTTTCCGGCGCATCGCAACTCGGCACGAACCTGAAAAACGTTTTCAGTAACGTTGCAACGTATTTGCCATAGAGGTGCGCGGTGGTGGGCGCTGGAGGACTCGACCCCAGAACCCGGTGATTAAAAGTCAGCTACTCTACCAACTGAGCTAAGCGCTGTGCCTAACCAACCAATGCTGCCACGGGCGGCTAGCTCGCTTTGTCCTCGGTCCACCATGACAAAGCTTCACCCACTTGGATATCCCGGGCGGTTTGGGCTACACCGTGCGTGCGCCGGGTTAGCACAGTGGTAGTGCAGCGGTTTTGTAAACCGAAGGTCGCGGGTTCAAATCCTGCACCCGGCATATTTTATATGGCAACACGCGTTAGTGTATGAGCAACCCGGCAGATATCACCTAAATCAAGGACCTTATGCCTCCGGGGGCGCCTTCTAAAAAGAACGGTAGGCCACAATCGCCCGCGACACGACAAAAGCTGCAGTGCCGCGGGTCTGGCCGTTAGTGCCTTAGTATTGACGAGGAACAACGACCGTTGTCGGCCCCGACATCGGTGCGGGTGTCTGAACAACAACCGGCGTTGGCGTTGGTGCAGCCATCGGCGGGTTAACTGTGCATGCACCAAGGGGAATGGCAACCGTCACAACGAGTGCCGCAAGCTTTACTTTATTCATGTTCAGTTCTCCGTGTGGTCAACACACCTGAACGAACATCCCTGGCCAAAGTTCCTTATAGTTTCGGTTCGCGGTGGTGGGCGCTGTAGGATTCGAACCTACGACCCGGTGATTAAGAGTCACCTGCTCTACCAACTGAGCTAAGCGCCCCGCCTAACCAGGGCGGGCTATAGCAACCTACGGTGCCGATGGATACCCCGTACCGGACAAGCAATGCAGCCTTGCGCCGCGCACATTGCTTGTGGTTTGTTTGCTACAGAACACAGGGGATCACGGGTTGGCCTACGCCCTACAACAACTAATTAACGGCGTAACCCTGGGCATGATCTACGGCCTGATCGCGGTTGGCTACACAATGGTCTACGGCATCATCGGCATGATCAACTTTGCCCACGGCGACGTGTTTATGATCGGCGCGTTTATCTCCCTCATTTCACTGACAGCCCTATCGGCACTCGGCCTCACCTCCGTCCCACTGGCGCTCGCGTTGACGCTGGTTTTGGCTGCTGGTATCGCGGCACTTTACGGCTGGTCGATCGAGCGCATTGCCTACCGCCCGTTGCGGGGCAGCTTTCGCCTGGCGCCGCTCATCAGCGCGATCGGCATGTCGATCCTGCTGCAGAACTTTGCCCAGGTCAGCCAGGGCGCCCGCGTGAAGCCGATCGCCCCCGTTATTCCGGGCGGGTTTCAGGTGATGAATGACGGCACGTTCACCGTGCAGTTGTCCTGGATGCAAATCGTCATCTTCGTGGTAACGCTGGTCGTGCTCGCAACATTCACGTGGCTGGTGTCGGCCACTCCGCTCGGCCGATCGATGCGCGCGTGCGAGCAGGACATCAAGATGGCCGGGCTACTGGGGATCGATACCGACCGCACTATCAGTGTGACGTTCGTCATCGGGGCCGCGTTGGCCGCGGTCGCGGGGTTTATGTTCCTGCTGTATTATGGCGTGATCGATTTCTTCATCGGCTTCGTCGCCGGGGTGAAAGCGTTTACAGCCGCCGTTCTGGGCGGCATCGGTAGCTTGCCCGGCGCCGTGTTGGGCGGCCTGGCGATTGGCTTGATTGAAACGTTTTGGTCCGCCTATTTCAGTACCCAATACAAGGACGTGGCGGCGTTCAGCGTCCTGATCATCGTGCTTATCTTCATGCCGACGGGCCTGCTTGGCCGTTCGGATGTTGAGAAGGTATGAACGGCGCACTACGCGACGCCGGCCTATCTGCGCTGGTAGCACTCGGCCTGTTCGGGCCAATGATCGGCTTACGCACCGATAGCGCACCCGGCGGGCTGTTCCTGGTGCCCCGGCCCACGGCGCTTGCCATCGCCGTCGCTGCCGTGTTTTTCGGGCGCTTGGCGCTATTATCCTGGCGCGGCACCCCCCGGCAAAGCTACGCCGCGACCCGGTCGTTTGCCGAGGGCCTGGCCCATGCCGGCAAGTACCTGACGCCGATCCTGCTGCTTCTGGCCGTGGCGCTCCCCTTCGCCGGCAGCCGCTACCTGATCGATACCGGCGTGATCGTGCTTACCTACGTCATGCTCGGCTGGGGCCTGAACATCGTCGTGGGCCTGGCCGGCCTGCTCGACCTCGGCTACGTCGCGTTTTACGCCATCGGGGCCTACACATTTGCCCTGCTATCCCAGCATGGGTTCGGTTTCTGGACCGCCCTCCCTCTATGTGGCGTGTCAGCGGCATGTTTCGGCGTGTTGCTAGGCTTTCCCGTATTGCGGCTGCGCGGCGATTACCTGGCCATCGTGACACTGGCGTTCGGCGAAATCATCCGCCTCCTGCTGCTGAACTCCGCAAGCCTCACCGGTGGACCGAACGGAATTGGCAATATCCCGCGACCTACCCTGTTTGGCCTGAACTTCACCAATTCCGGGGAGCCCGATACCTTCGTCGGCTTCCTGACCGGGCATGGCTTTGCCATCGACTACAGCCCGACCCAGCGCGCCGCGTTTTTGTACTTTGTCATCCTTGGGTTGGCGCTGCTGACCAATTTGGTATCGCTTCGCCTCCGCCGGGTAGCCCTCGGCCGCGCGTGGGAAGCACTGCGCGAGGATGAGATCGCCTGCCGCAGCCTGGGCATCGACGTGACGGTCACAAAGCTGACGGCCTTTGCGATCGGTGCCGGGTTCGGGGGCCTGGCCGGGTGTTTCTTTGCCACCCGCGCATCCTTCATCAGCCCTGAGAGCTTTACGTTCATCGAAAGCGCCATCGTACTCGCCGTCGTCGTACTGGGCGGGTTGGGCAGCCAACTCGGCACCGCCCTGGCCGCCATTGTCATGATCGGCGGATCGGAAGTGTTTCGCGACCTGCAAGACTACCGCATGCTGATCTTCGGCCTAACCCTCGTGCTGGTCATGGTTCTGCGTCCGCGCGGGTTGGTGTCGGGCCGGACGCCGAGCGTCTCCCTCGGGCAAAAGCGCGAAATCTCGGCCGAGCTGGTGGCGGAGGGGCGGGGCTGATGCTTGCAGTGACCGACCTTACGATGCGGTTTGGCGGGCTGACGGCCGTCAACGCCCTATCGTTTGATGCCGCGCCGCAGCAGATTACCTCCGTCATCGGCCCAAATGGCGCGGGAAAGACAACGGTATTCAACTGCATTACCGGCTTTTACCGGCCGACTTCGGGCGCCATTGTGATGACCCATCCGAACGGCACGACGCACACCCTGCAAACCCTACCCGGCCATCGCATCGCTCGTCGCGCTCGCGTCGCCCGCACGTTCCAGAACATCCGGTTGTTCCAGGGTATGACGGTGCTGGAGAATTTGCTGGTGGCCCAGCATAACGCGCTAATGCCAAACGTCGCCAGTGGCTTGTTATCGGTATTCGGTGCGGGCGGCTATGCCCGGGCCGAAGCTGTGGCCCTCGATCGTGCCCGTGCGTGGTTGGACCGTATCGCATTGCTGAAATACGCTGACGACGCCGCCGGCTCCCTCCCCTACGGCAACCAGCGTCGCCTCGAAATCGCGCGCGCCATGTGTACTGACCCCGTGCTGCTATGTCTGGACGAACCCGCTGCCGGGCTCAACCCGCGGGAGAGTGACGAACTGGCGACGCTGCTGAAATCGATCCAGGGCGACGGCTGCACGATTCTGCTGATCGAGCATGACATGGGCGTTGTCATGCGCATCAGCGACCACATCGTCGTGCTGGATCACGGCAAGCGCATCGCCGCCGGGCCACCTGCCGCCATTCGCGCCGACCCAGCCGTCATCGCCGCCTATCTGGGTGAGGGCGATGATGACGACATGGACGCGCCGGTCGCGGCGCAGGCCGCGGTGCAACCGGCCAGCGCCGCATGACGGCCCTGCTGAGCCTGGCAGGCGTCACCGCCTATTATGGCGCGATCCAGGCGTTGCGCGGCGTGTCGTTAGACGTGCAGCAAGGGGAGATCGTAACCCTGATCGGCGCCAACGGAGCCGGCAAAAGCACGTTGATGATGACCATCTGCGGCAGCCCCCGTGCGCGGGACGGCACCATCACCTATGACGGCGTCGATATCAGCCGGCTGCCGACCCATCAGATCATGCACATGGGCATGGCCCAGGCGCCCGAGGGCCGACGCATTTTCTCGCGCATGACTGTCCATGAAAATCTGCTGATGGGCGCGCAGGTCGTCAAAATGCAGAATTACGAACGCCTACGCGATCAGGTTTTCCATCTGTTTCCCCGGCTGAAGGAGCGCCTGACCCAACGCGGCGGCACCCTCTCGGGCGGGGAGCAACAGATGCTGGCCATCGGGCGCGCGTTGATGAGCCAGCCCCGGCTATTGCTGCTCGATGAGCCGTCGCTAGGCCTGGCCCCACTGGTAGTCCGGCAGATCTTCGGCGCGATCCGCGAGTTAAACCGGACTGAGGGACTGACGGTTCTCCTGGTCGAGCAGAACGCGTTTCAGGCGCTCCGCCTTGCCCATCGTGGGTACGTGCTGGTCAATGGTGCCATCACCATGACTGGACCCGGCGCCGAGTTGCTGGCCCGTCCGGAAATCCGCGCCGCTTATCTCGAAGGTGCGCATTAGCCGCTTCCCTGCCCCTCGTTTCGCGCATAGGCTCCGGCCGTCCAATACCAACAGGAGACGTTTCATGCTGCGCAGAACTCTACTAGGCACCGTGACCGCGCTCGCCCTGGCCGGCGCGGCCCAGGCCCAAATCCACGTCGCGACCGTGGGACCAATGACCGGTTCTTACGCCGCCGTCGGCACGCAAATGAAGGCGGGTGCCGAGCAGGCCGTAGCCGATATCAACAAGGCCGGTGGGGTCAATGGCCAGATGCTGGTGCTGGAAATCGGTGACGACGCGTGCGACCCGAAGCAGGCCGTATCAGTCGCCAACCAAATGGCCAGCAAAAAGGTCGTCGTCGTGGCCGGGCACTATTGCTCCGGCAGCTCGATCCCGGCCAGCAAGGTCTATGGCGAGGAAGGCGTGCTGCAGATCAGCCCCGCCAGTACCAACCCGCGCTACACGGACGAGGGCGGCTGGAACACGTTTCGCGTCTGCGGCCGTGACGATCAGCAGGGTGCGATCGCCGGCAAGTATTTGGCCACGACGTTCAAGGGCAAGAAGATCGCGATCCTTCACGACAACTCCGCCTACGGTAAGGGCCTCGCGGATGAGACGCAGAAGGGCCTAGCTGCCAATGGCGGCAAGGAAGCGATGTACGCCGCCTACACGCCCGGTGAGCGTGACTATTCGGCCATCGTCAGCCGCATGAAGCAGGCCGGCATCGACGTGATCTATGTCGGCGGCTACCACACCGAGACGGGCCTGATCGCCCGCCAGGCGAAAGAGCAGGGCATGAACGTGACCGTGGTCGGCGGCGACGCGCTGGCAACGGCCGAGTTCTGGCAGATCGCTGGCCCGGCTGGTGAGAACACGATCATGACGTTCCCGTCCGACCCGCGTAAGCGCTCGACCGCAACCGCGGCCGTCGCCGCGTTCAAGGCGAAGGGCTTCGATCCGGAGGGCTACACGCTCTACACCTACGCTGCCTTGCAGACCTGGGCGGAGGGCGCGAAGAAGGCAGGCAGCACCGATGGCCATAAAGTCGCTGATACGCTTCATGGCGGCGGTACCTGGAACACCGTTATTGGCCCGATCACCTTTGACAAAAAGGGTGACATCACGACGGCCGATTACGTGTTCTACGTTTGGAAAAATGGCAAATACACCGAGATGTAACCGAGACGGCCGGCCCCTAACCCGGGCCGGCCAACCCGATGCAAAATCGCCTTGAAACCGCGTTCGAACGCGCTCTATTCAGTTTTCGCTGGCTTCTAGCACCAATTTACTTTGGGCTCGGGCTAAGTCTGCTGGTCCTGTTGTACAAGTTCGTTGGTAGCGCCTGGAAACTGGTCTTATCTGCCGTTGCTGGCAACGGGGACGCGATCGTTGTGGGTCTACTTGGCCTTATCGACATCTCGTTGATGGCCAACCTTTTGCTCATGGTCATCTTCGCAGGTTATGAAAACTACGTGAGCCGCATCCACGTCGGCGAGCACGCGGACCGCCCGAGTTGGATGGGGGAGATTGGCTTTTCCGAAATCAAGCTGAAGCTTATGACCAGCATCGTCGCAATCTCTGCCATCCACGTGTTGGAAGACTTCATGGATATCGGTCACGTCTCGGACCGTGAGCTTGGCTGGGCGGCCGGCCTGCATGTTATGTTCGTCGTCACCGCCGTCCTGCTTGCGTACATGGATCGGCTGAGCGCAAAAGGTTAGGCGGCGGCGACCCGGTGATACGCGCGCCCGAAATAGATCAGCCCGTCTTGTGCGCCACCGACCTGGGACGCCACTGCCTCGCAAAAGAACACGGTATGGGTGCCCACTTCGGTAATCTGCGCAATCCGGCAATCCACGGACACAACCGCACCGTCCAGCACCGGCGCACCGCTTTGCATTACCGACCAGTTTGCGCGTTCGAAGCGCGCCGCCATCGGTACGTCATCGACGCCGGCAAACAGCCCCGACAGCGGCTCCTGGACCGACGCCAGGGTGTTGATGCACAGCACGCCAGCCGCCTTAAAAGCCACGTTCAACGCGCTGCCCCGGTTCATGCACACCAGCATCGTGGGCGGATCGTCGGTAACGCTACAAACAGCCGAGGCTGTGAAGCCCAACCGCTCGCCCGCGGCTGTAATAGTTGTGATCACATTTACCGCAGCGCCCAGCCGGGCCATGGCGTCCCGAAAATGCTGGCGGTCAATCACGCGGCGGTCTCCTGCTGACGCATGGGCCGCTATAGCGCCGTTAGCCACAAACGGAAACGGGCGCCCCGCAATGGAACGCCCGTTCGTACGCGATGGGAGTGGTTAGATCTTGTCGGCTGCGTCGCGGATGGTGTCCTTAGCGCCACCCACGGCACTCTCGCCCTTACCCTTGACCTTGTCAGCCATGCCCTCGGCCACAAGCTTGTCATCGCCGACCAACTTGCCCACGCCTTCTTTCACGGCGCCCTTGGCCTGATCGAACGCACCCTGCACGCGATTTTCGTCAACCATGTAAGCCTCCTCGGTTGTGCCTCACCTAGGACAGAACGCAGTAATCCGTGCCGGGTTGCAAAAATCACAGACTGCCGATCACGGGTCTGTTACCGTGGTGTACCGCAACGGAGTAGGCCACGGCGCAGCAGCATCACCGGATAGAAAGCATTGCTGCCGCCCGGGCGCTGGATGAACAGACGGGCCCAGTCAACCGGTCTCAGCGGCGCAGATTTTACTCCGCCTGCGCACTGGCGTCGCTGCGGGTGGCGCCAACCCGGGCAGCCAGGGCGGCGGCCATAAAGTCGTCCAGCGCCCCATCCAGCACGGCAGCCGGATTGCCCTTCTCCACGCCTGTCCGCAAGTCCTTCACCATCTGATATGGGGCAAGCACATAGCTACGGATCTGGTGGCCCCAGCCGATATCGGTCTTGGCACTCTCCTGCGCCGACGCCGCCGCTTCCCGCTTCTGCAACTCCGCCTCATACAACCGCGCCTTAAGCATTCCCATCGCGGTGGCCCGGTTGCGATGCTGGCTGCGATCGGTCTGGCAGGCGACGACGATGCCGGTTGGCAAATGCGTGAGGCGGATGGCGCTTTCGGTCTTGTTAACGTGCTGGCCGCCGGCACCCGACGCCCGATACGTATCAACGCGCAGGTCGCTTTCGTTCACCTCAACCTCGATTGTGTCGTCCACGACCGGGTACACCCATACGCTGGCAAAGCTCGTTTGCCGCCGCGCCGCCTGGTCGAACGGGCTGATCCGCACCAGGCGATGCACGCCGGCTTCCGTCTTCAGCCAGCCATACGCGTTGTTGCCAGTCACCTGCAGCGTTGCCGACTTGATCCCGGCCTGCTCGCCTTCGCTTTGCTCCATCAGCTGTACCTTGTAGCCGTGCTGCTCCGCCCAGCGGGAGTACATGCGGGCCAGCATCTCGGCCCAATCCTGCGCCTCCGTCCCACCGGCGCCGGAGTTTACCTCCAAAAATGCATCGCGCATGTCGGCTTCACCCGAAAGCAGGCTCTCGATCTCGCGCCGTTTTGCCTCTTTCAAGACCGTGCGCAGCGACGCCATGCCGTCGGCGACCATGGCGTCGTCCTGCTCGGTTTCAGCCAGGGCAATCAGCTCGATCGCGTCAGACGCGTCGCCCTCCATCGCACGTAGAGCATCTATTGCGGATACAAGTCGCTGCCGCTCCCGCATAAGCGTTTGCGCCTGCGCCGCATCGTTCCACAATGTCGGATCTTCACTGAGGGCGTTTAGCTCCTCCAGCCGGGCCGTCGACACATCCCAGTCAAAGATGCCTCCGCAACAGGGCAAAGGTCTGCTTCAGCTGCTGATAGATCGCGTCGGATTCAGTGGACATTCCGCGTGCCTAATACAGTCCGCCCATGCCGCTGTCGACGCCTACGCCCGACGAACTGCTGACCGAAAGACCCGTCCCACCCTCAAAGCCGATCACGCCCTGGGTTGATCCTGGCTCCTGATCGGTCTTGAACGCATCCGTCACACGCCCGGACCCGCTATCCCAGGCTACCATCCGAAGGCCATCGGGCATGCGGAACTGCAATACCGGCCGACCCTTCATCGCCGCCTGCATGAATTCGTGAAATATGGGGGCGGAGATCGCACCCCCCGTCTCCCGCTCACCCAGGCTTGCATTGTTATCGAACCCGACCCAGACGGCTGCGACCAAATCCGGAGTGAAGCCGACGAACCAGGCATCGTTGAAGTCCTGGCTGGTCCCGGTCTTGCCCGCGATCGGGCGGCCCAATCCCTGCCCGGCGGCATACCCGGTTCCGCGCGACACGACGCCCTGCATCATCGTCACGACCTGGAACGTCGATTGCGGGTCCACGACCTGCTTGCGGCCGTCCACCAGCACTGGCGTCTTACCCGGATCCGCGCAATCACGGCAGGCCTGCGCAGCCGCACGACGCAGCACCTTGCCATCCTGATCCTGCACGCTGTCCACCAGGGTCGGGATAACTTCCCGCCCGCCCGACGCCAGCCCGGAATAGGCCGCCGCTTGGCGCAGCACGGTCGTTTCCACCGCACCCAGCGCGGCTGGTAGCACGCGCGGCATGCCATCCAGCACGTGAAAGCCCATCGCAGTTTCTGCCACGGCGTCCATACCGACCCGTTCGGCGAGGCGGATCGTGACCAGGTTCAACGACTTTTCTAGCGCGATCCGCATGGGCGTCGGCCCGCTAAACGTCATCGCATAGTTGTTGGGCTGCCACCGTTCTTTCCCAACCTGCAGGGTGAACGGCGCGTCCAGCACCTTTTGGCTGGGCGCGAACCCGGCTTTTAGCGCGGTCAGGTATACGAAAGGCTTGAACGAGCTTCCGGGCTGCCGCTCAGCCTGAACGGCGCGGTTGAATTGGCTTGTCTCAAAACTCCAGCCGCCCGACAGGGCTAATACGCGGCCAGTCGCCGGGTCCATGGCGACCAGTGCGCCTTGAACAGTTGGAATCTGGCGCAGCAGCACGCGGTCTGCCCGCGCTGGCGACCGCAGGCCGGCAATGCCCGGGCTGGATTCCACCATCACAACGTCACCGACGGCCAGAACGTCCGACGCACGCTTGGGCGCCGGGCCCAACCCCACGGGCGGCCCGCCCGCCGCAGCACCCGGCGTTCGAACGGGGCGTGCCCAACCCAGATCACCAGACAATACGGACCCAGCCCGAAGCCCACCCCCCAGGGTTACGACCGACCGTTCGATCCAGCCGACCCGTGCCTCATCGCCCAGCAACTCAGTCACGACCGCCAGCCGCCAATCGGACAGCATGCCCGGCGGACGCGCCTGTGCCGCTAAAACCGATGCCCAGTTCGCCCGTAGCGCCGCCCCGCCAGCGACGTGCGACACTGGGCCACGCCAGCCGCCGTGCGCGCGGTCATAGGCCAGCAAACCCTTACGCAACGCTGCATCGGCGGCCGTTTGTAATTTGGGATCAAGGCTTGTGCGCACACTAAAGCCGCCCTGGGTCGTCTTGTCCGCACCAAAGCTTTCGACCAACTGCCGCCGGACCTCTTCGGCAAACCACTCGGCACCCGGTACTGTTTCGGGACGGTGGAAGGCGGACGGTGCGATCGGCGCAGCCTTGGCCTCCGCTGCCTGTTGCCCGGTTATGGCCCGCGTCTCCGTCATGCGGTCCAGCACCCAATCCCGACGTTCCTTCGCCCGCTCCGGCTGGCGGAACGGGTTGTAATTGCCGGGTGCTTTTGGCAACGCAGCAAGGAACGCCGCCTCGCCGATCGACAGCTCATCCAGCCCCTTGTTGAAATACGCCTGTCCGGCCGCCGCCACGCCATGCGCCTGTAGCCCGAGGTATATCTCGTTCAAATACAGCTCAAGCACATGCTCCTTACTCATGCTTTCATCGATGCGCATGGCGAGAATTAGCTCGCGCACCTTGCGGGAAATGCTGACCTCGTTACCGAGCAGCATGTTTTTGGCGACCTGCTGCGTAATGGTGGACGCGCCGACGGGCCGCTTGCCGGAGCCATAATGCAACAGATCCGTGGCACCCGCCCGGGCGATCGCAAACGGATCTACACCGCGATGGCTCCAGAAATTCTGATCCTCCGCGGCTAAGAACGCCTGCTTCACAATCTCCGGAATGGAGCCGATCGGCACGAAAATCCGGCGTTCGGTCGCAAGCTCACTAATCAGCCGGCTATCCGCGGCATAGACGCGGCTCATTACGCGGGGTTGATAGTTGCGCAGGCCATCGACGCTGGGCAGGTCGGCGGAGAAGCGTTCGTAGAAATACAACGCGACGCCAGCGCCAGTTGCCGTGCCTAGAATGCCAACAGCGATGATCGTGGCAAACACACCGCGGAGCCAACGGCCAACCCCACCCGTTCGACGTGGGGCAGATACGGGCATGGCTGGCTGCGGTGTGGGTTCGGATAGTGGCGGGCGTTCCATAGTGGTCATGTTACACCGGCGCGCCGCGGGGCACCAGAAACTGCTCGATCGCGCCGCGCAAGGCCGCCGCCAGGTGGGCGCGGTGGAGGGGCTGGCGCAGCGCCGCCTCATCCTGGGCATTGGACAGGAAGCCTAGCTCAACCAGCACACTCGGCACGTCAGCGGCGCGTAGCACGGCGAAGCTGGCATGCCGGGCCGGATTAGGCAGCAGCGGTGCCGCGCGATCCAGCGCGCCCACCACGCGCCCGGCCATCCGGGCAGACCCGGCCCGAGTTTCGCGCCGGACCAGGCTGTTCAGTATCGCGGTTACATCGGGCGGAAGGTTGCGGGTGCGGGTGTCAAAGCGATCCGCGCTATTTTCCCGCACGGCCAGGGCGGCGGTTTGGGGATCGGACGCGGTTTCGTCCATTGTGTAGACGCTGGCACCCCGCACCGCCGGGTCCGCAAGGGCGTCGGCGTGGATGGACACGAATAGCGCAGCGCCCCGGCGTTGGGCGATGGCCACGCGGTCCGGCAATGGAATGAACACGTCCTGCGACCGCGTTACCACCACCCGGCATCGCCTACCCCGCGCAAGCTGGGCCTGCAATTCCTGCGCAGCGGCAAAGACAATGTGCTTTTCAAAGACGCCGGTAATGCCGATTGCCCCCGGGTCCTTACCGCCATGCCCGGGATCAAGCACAACCAGCGGCACCGTCCGGGGAACCGCCAGGGCGGCGGCGGCGAATAATCCCCGGCGAGAGAGCGCGAACTCCATAAACGATACTAACACGGACCGGCCTTGCGCGTTCCGTGTGATTGCGCCATCACTATTGTGCTCTGGCGTGGCGCCGGCGATGAATGGTGTACGCGCAGCCCGTTTCGGCCGCGCCCCGTGATACCGCCAGTACACGCCGGCCCGCGCCGCGACGTTTCGCGCCGGGTCTGGCTGGACCAACGCTTTGACATGCCCAGCATTGTGGCATGTTCTGGCACTCCACCAGGATCATACGCCTCCCTGGGTGACGCCGCGGTGCGGCCAGCCTGATCGCTTAGGAACAAGACGCCACCATCCGTGACAGACGCCGTCCACGACTTCGGACCAGTCCCGCCCGCCCGGCCCCGGCACACGGGGCCGCGGCGGCATGCACGGCGCAGAATGCTTGGCAGCGTCCAACCCCTTCCCACACACCCCTTATGCCGCCCGGCGCCGCGTTTGCGCGCGACGGCGGCTCCACGGAGCCACCACCAGCATGACCAAACGTATGTTGATCGACAGCACCCACGCGGAAGAGACCCGCGTTGTGGTGCTGGACGGCAATCGCCTTGACGAATTCGATGTAGAGACCTCCACAAAACGCCAGTTAAAGGGCAACATATACCTGGCTAAAGTAGTCCGGGTAGAACCAAGCCTGCAGGCGGCGTTCGTTGAATACGGCGGTGGCCGGCACGGGTTTTTGGCGTTCGGCGAAATTCACCCCGACTATTACCAGATCCCCGTCGCCGACCGGCAACGCCTGATTGAGATGCAAGAGGCCGAAGCGCGGGAGGAGGAGGAGGCCGAGGAGCGCGCTGCCGCCCGGGAGGTCGCAGCGCCAGCCACGCCCGTCGCCGACTCAACTATCGACACCGACCCCGCGCCGATTCTGGGCGTTTTGCCGGCCGAACCAGCCAGTGTAGCCAATGGTGTGGCAGAGGGTGTAGCGGAGAGTGCGCCCGATCACGGCCTGGGTGCTGAAACGCCCGCCCCCACGACCCACGACGACCCGGCACCCGAAGCCGAAGCCCACGAGGCCCCAACGCACGAAACAGCCGCTGACGCGATAGATACCCCCGACCAGCCAGACGCGGAGGGGGACGCGCCCGTCCTGCACCTTGAGGCTGGCCCATACGATGGACCAGTCTCGGTCGCGGCCGAAACCGAGAACGACACGGAAGCGCAGACCGAGAGTGCGGCAGAGCCCGGAGCCGAAGCGCCCGTCCAACTGGGTGGCGAGCTAGAAACCGAGTACCAGCGTCCCGAACGCGCCGCACCAAAGTTCACCCGACATTATCAGATCCAGGAAGTAATCCGCCGCCGGCAAATCCTGCTTATCCAGGTTGTGAAGGAGGAGCGTGGCTCCAAGGGCGCGGCGCTCACGACCTACATCTCGCTAGCCGGCCGCTTCTCCGTGCTTATGCCTAACTCACCCCGCGGCGGTGGCATCAGCCGTAAGATCACGTCGGCTGCCGACCGTCGCCGGCTGAAGGAGATCACGGCCGAGCTCGATTTGCCGCGCGGCATGGGCCTGATCGTCCGCACCGCCGGGGCTAACCGCCCGAAGCCCGAGATCCTGCGCGACTGCGAGTACCTGCTCAATCAGTGGGACCAGATCCGCGATCTGACAATGAAGTCGATGGCACCGGCGTTGATTTATGAGGAAGCGAGCCTGATCAAGCGGGCTATCCGCGACGTGTACTCCCGCGACGTCGACGACATTCTAGTCGATGGCGAGGACGGCTGGCGCGCCGCCCGCGACTTCATGCGCATGTTGATGCCGACCCACGCGAAAAAGGTCCAGCTGTGGAAGGACCCGCAGCCGCTATTCGCCAAGGCGCAGGTCGAGGCGCAGTTGGACGCGATGCTGGTGCCGACCGTTCAGCTGAAATCGGGCGGCTACCTGGTAATCAACCAGACCGAGGCGCTGGTCGCGATCGACGTGAACTCCGGCCGCAGCACGCGCGAACGCTCGATCGAAGATACGGCGCTGCGCACCAATCTGGAGGCCGCGGACGAGGCGGCGCGCCAGTTGCGGCTGCGCGATCTGGCCGGGCTGATTGTGATCGACTTCATCGACATGGAAAGCCGGCGCAATAACACGGCGGTAGAGAAGCGGCTAAAAGATGCGTTGAAGCTCGACCGCGCGCGGATCCAGCTGGGCAGCATCAGCCATTTCGGCCTGCTGGAAATGAGCCGGCAGCGCCTACGCCCGTCGCTGAACGAAACCAGCTTTGTCCAATGCCCGCATTGCAGCGGTACGGGGACAATCCGCAGCACGGAAAGTGCGTCATTGCATGTGCTGCGCGGCATTGAGGAAGAGGGCGGCAAACGCCGTTCTGCCGAGATCATCGTGCACGTGGCCGGGGCCGTCGCGCTGTATATCCTGAATCACAAACGCCAGCGCCTGGCGGAGATCGAGCAGCGCTACGGCATGATCGTCGTGTTCGCAGCCGACGAGACGCTGCTGGCACCCGCCACGCGGATCGAGCGGGTTCGCGCCGCCTCAGGCCCAGACGGCCCGGCGCCCGTGTCGCAGCTCGCCCCGCCCGAACCGTTTGAGGATGAAGACGAACTACCGGAGACGCCGGACACGGAGGACACTGTCGAGATTGTTGAGGCGTCCGCCACCGATGAGGAGGAGGAAGAGGACGCCCCAGCCGGGGAAACCGCCGAGGAGGGGGAGCAGCGCCGCCGCCGCCGCCGCCGCCGCCGGGGTGGCCGTCGTGAGGATGGGTCTGTTACTGCAAGCCCGGCGGATGGCGCCGGGCCCACCACAGACATGGGCATCGAAATGATCGCCGAAGGGGTGATGGCGGAGCCCGCGACTGGGCCAGTGACATCCGCCGAAGCGACCCTGGGCGAACCGCCGCCATCGGATGATGCAACGGCGGAGGATGGTGAACGCAAGCGCCGCGGCCGCCGTGGTGGCCGTCGCCGGCGGCGGGAACCGGGCGAAGCAGCACCGGCTGGTGAGGCCGCGAGTGAGGCGGAAGACGACGCGGAGCCAATTCGTGAGGGGCCCGCACCCGTACCCGCCTATGCCGGCCCAACCCCAGCCAATCCATTCGGCGGCACATCGGCCTACGACATCTTCGACGCGATCGAACAGGCCGAGCAGGAGCGTGCCTTGGCGTTGACGTCGCGTATTGCTGCCGTGGCACCTGCCCAACCGGACGTCGAGCCGGAACCATCACCGGAACCGGCTTCCGACCCTGCGGTTACCGAACCCAGCAGTGTGGCCGCCGCGCCCGTGGCCGAGGATTACCTCGCTAGCGCCGACGTCGCAGTACCATCGGCCGAGCCAGCAGCCGAGGCCAGTGTCCCGGCCGTAGTCCAGCCTGAACCTGAGCCGGAGCCCGTGCCGACAAACCCG
Organism: Rhodospirillales bacterium; assembly: GCA_043788425.1. Lineage (GTDB taxonomy): Bacteria > Pseudomonadota > Alphaproteobacteria > Acetobacterales > Acetobacteraceae > JANPPS01. The sequence continues at coordinate 4,660 of JAYVTX010000092.1, read as the reverse complement.
GCGCTCGTCCCGGTTCTGATTACGTCCGACGATCCGGTCGCAGCGCCCAAGCGCGGCTGGTGGCGGCGCTGACCCTCCCTTCGGACAGGATGGTATGATCAAACCCACCCCGCCCGCGCAACCACCTGGGCGGGGTGGCGTTGATCGGTCTCACGACAATCGGAGACTAGCCATGGCCAACCTGAACGACACCGCGACCGATACCAAAGAGCAGATCGCCCAGCTGCGCGATCAGGTGCAGTCTTTGATGAACGACCGCGTCAGCCCGGCCTTGTCGGACGCTGCCGGCCAGGCGCAGGACTACGCACGCAAGGCCTATGACGCGGCGTCCGACCAGACGGAAATCCTGTCGGAAAAAGTGCGCGACCAGCCAGTCGTTGCCCTGCTGATGGCCGCCGCGGCGGGCTATCTGCTCGGCCGCATCGCCCGCTAGTCCGATGCGCTCGGTCGAACTGGCCAAGGTCGCCGCGGCGGCCGAAACGCTTCGGCTGAAGCGTATCGCGTCGCGCCAGGTCATGCGTGTGGCCTACGCGGCGGGTGCCGCGGTCTTTGCCATCGGCATGTTGGTATTGGTGCACGTGGCCGCGTTTCACGCACTCGCGCCGGGCCTCGTCTCGCCGCTATGGGCCAGCGTGATCCTATTGGCGATCGACGCGGTAGCAGCGGGCGTTTTGTTCATGATGGCGAACAGCAACACGCCCGATGCGATCGAGACGGAGGCGCTGGAAGTCCGGCGTCAGGCAGTCACGGAACTGCGCAAGGCCACGACGTTTGTGGCATTGGCAGGCGAGACGATGGGGGTTGCCTTTCGCCGCCCGCGCACGGTGCGCCGCAGCGGCGTGGGCTTAGCGGCAGAGATTGCCGCCCGGGTCATGCGTCGATCGTGAAACGCTCCCCTCTCCTTCGTGAGAGAGGGGGCTTTCGCCGAAATCCGCCGGGCCGTAGTTAGGCAGTGCGGGGGAACAATGACCGAAACCGAGACTGTGATTGCCCGGCGGCACGGGCGTGTTGGCCATATAACGCTAAACCGCCCCCGGGCACTGAACGCCCTGGATTTGGCAATGATCGCCGCCGTGGCAAAAGCCCTGGCGGATTGGCGGGAGGACCCCGCCGTTCATGTCGTGATAATCGACGGTGCAGGCGGCCGTGCGTTTTGCGCGGGCGGAGACGTTCGGGCGGTGCGCGATGCCGTCCTGACCGGTCGTCATGATGAAGTCGAAGCGTTCTTTGCCGAAGAATACGCCCTCAACCTCGCTATTGCGCGGTTCCCAAAGCCGTTCATCGCCATCGTCGACGGCATCTGCATGGGTGGTGGGATCGGCCTATCGATCCACGGCACGGTACGGGTCGCATCAGAAAATGCGCTATTCGCGATGCCAGAAACGGCGATTGGCCTGTTTCCCGACGTGGGAGCGACCTACGCCCTGCCCCGGCTACGCGGTGCATCGGGCATGTGGCTGGGCCTGACAGGCGCACGCCTTGCCGGGCCGGACGCGGTGTACTTGGGCGTGGCCACCCACTATGTGCCCGCGGTAGCCGTTCCCGTATTGGTCGACGCGCTGGCCATGGACGGGGTGGCGGCCCTTGCTATCTATGCGGAACCGCCGCCGCCGCACACCGTACCCATGGACCAGGTCCAGTGTTTTGCCGCCGAAAGCGTGCCCGCGATCATCGCCCGGCTGCAGGCGCTACGGACCCCTTGGGCGGAGGAGGCGCTGGCGCAGTTGGCCGCCGGGTCACCGGCCGCAATCCTACGCACGTTCGACGCGATCCGCGTGGGTGCGGGTATGACGCTGGAGCAATCGTTGCAAGCGGAACTGGTCCTGACCCGCAGTGCTACCCGGCATCCCGATTTTGCCGAAGGGGTGCGGGCCATGTTGGTGGACAAAGACAGAAGTCCGCGTTGGGCATCCGGACCAATCGCGGCATGACCCTACTGGATGGCTTACGGGTGGCCCCGGCGACTGGCCCAGCCCGGCAGTTGGTCGTGCTGTGCCATGGGGTGGGGGCCGACGGCCATGACCTGATCGACCTAGCCAGCGTCTGGCGTGAAGCCTTACCCCACGCCGCGTTCCTGGCTCCGCATGGTCCAGAGCCGTGCGATGGCGCGCCGCACGGCCGGCAATGGTTCAGCCTGGCCGACCGCACGCCGTCCGTGCTGTTCGCAGGCGCCCAACGCGCAGCACCGATCCTGGACGCGACGATCGATGCGGAGCTTACACGGCTTGGCCTACACGCAGACGCCGTGGCGATCATGGGTTTCAGCCAGGGCGCGATGATGACGCTGCATTGCGGCTTGCGCCGGCATCCTGTCCCGGCCGGGCTGCTGGCCTATTCCGGCGCGCTGCTATTCACACCGGAACTGGTGCAGCAATGCGTTGGTCACCCCCCGACCCTGCTAGTCCACGGCCAGGCAGACCAAGTCGTGCCGTTCGACCGCGCATTGCAAAGCGAATCGGCGCTGCTCCAGTTAGGCATTCCGCATCAAACCCTGTGGTGCCCGGGGGTCGAACATGCCATCGATGGCGCGGGCCTATCCACCGGTGCCCTGTTTTTGCAGCGAATTTTTGCCACGGCATGACGATGGCGTGACTAAGGCGGCCCTACCTTGCTGGCCAGGCGCTGCGATGCGATAAAGCTGGCACGTATGGCGGCTCCGGTACTGGCGCATCCTAATGCACCCGGCCCGGCGTCAAAAGGGAGCGTGCAGTGCCCGACGGCGGTTTGCATCATCCGGCATTAGTCCTTAACGCGGATTTCCGCCCGCTATCGTATTTCCCGCTTTCTGTTTGGTCATGGCAGGACGCGGTAAAGGCTGTTTTCCTCGACCGCGTGTCGGTGCTTTCGGAATATGAGGATCGGGTTCACAGCCCCAGCATGTCGATGCGGCTGCCGAGCGTCATCGCGCTGAAAGACTACATCCCGACCGCCCGCAAGCCCGCTTTTACCCGGTTTAACGTGTTCCTGCGCGACGCATTCAGTTGCCAATATTGCAGTACGCGGTATCCAACCCCGGACCTGACGTTCGATCATGTCATTCCGCGTAGTCGTGGCGGACGTACAACCTGGGAAAACGTTGTTACGGCGTGCGGCGGCTGCAATCTACGCAAGGGCAGCAAGCTTCCGCGCGAATGCCACATGCACCCGCGCCAAGTCCCGGTGCAGCCCTCGACCTGGGAACTGCAAGAGAACGGCCGCGCCTTCCCACCCAATTTCTTGCATACCAGCTGGCGCGACTATCTGTACTGGGATAGCGAGTTGGATAGCTAAATGGCTGCCGCAGTTTGGGAACTGGCCTAGTGCCTGCTGCGATTAACCGCACGCCTCAAAAGACGGGCCGCGCTAGATACGCTCGCTCACTCGGATTGCCACCTTGCATCCAGCCTTGATCACGGCCGACATTAGCTTGTACGCGGGTGCCAGCTCGGCCTCATGCTCCAGCCCGATATCGCGATGCTCCTGCTCCTCTGCCCGAAACTGCTCGATGTGGGCGCGTAGCACAGACTCTTCCGGCGGCAGCGCGTCAGATTGGGCGCCGTAATGCTCGTCGATCGCCTCCTCAACCGCGACTGTGCAGGCCATCGCGGCCCGATCGCCCATCGCGGCCGTCACGGCCCCAAGGGCCAGCGCGGCCACGTGCCAGATAGGCAGCAGGATCGTCGGCCGCACCCGGCGCTCGCTAATTAGCCGGGTAAACGTATCGAGGTGGTGCTGCTCCTGCGCCTTCATGTGCCGGATCAGGTCACCCTTCGGCCCGCGGCCCATGATTTTTAGCTGCCCCTCATAGATACGGGCCGCGCCGTATTCGCCCGCATGGTCAACGCGGATCACGCGCTCCACCATCGTGCGGCTATCCAAATCGCCGGGTAGGGTCATGGTACTCTCTCGTGTTGCATCACCGATGTGGCGAGCAATCCGGCCATCGCCAGGGCCACCAGCAGTTGAAGCCCCGCAAAAGATAGCGGCAGCCCGGGCACGAGTAGGATCGCCTCATCACACGGTTTGGCAGGGCGCGCCGGCATACGGGCAAGCCGCTCGGCCATCGTGCCGGTGCCCAGCGACGGCGCGGCGCATTCGGGCAATGGGCTCGGCCACCAATGTTGCTCCACCCCGACATGGGTGACGCCCAACGCCACCCCGGCCAGCATCGTGACCAGGCCCAGCCCGGCCAGCGTGCGGCGTGCGGCCGGCCACAACACCGCCAGCGCCGACACGGAAAGCAGCACCCGGAACGGCCACCGTTCGAGCAGGCACAAGGCGCAAGGGACGAGGCCGAACTGCGTTTCTGCCACCCATGCGCCAACCAGCGCCACACTGCTGACACTCAGGGCGGCCAGGGCTAGGTTACGGCGGGTTGGCATCGTCATGACGCTCGGTATGATCCCGTACAAACGACCCGGCAAGACGAGGGTGGGGGATCGATGGAACGCGTGCTGCTGGGCCGGGCCAATTCAAGCAATGTGATGAAGGTGATCTGGCTGTTGGAGGAGCTAGGCCTACCCTACCAACGCCACGACGTGGGCGGTCCGTTCGGCGCGCCGCCGGGCTATGCAGTTCAGAATCCAAACAACCTGATCCCAACCTTGATCGAGGACGGATGGGTCCTGTGGGAGAGTAACGCCATCCTGCGCTACCTCGGCACCACAAACCCGACGGCGGC
>JAYVTX010000091.1:0-5145 GCA_043788425.1 Rhodospirillales bacterium | reverse complement strand
AAAACTGTTGGGAGATAACGACCATGACCGTACTTACCCGGCGTACGCTGGCGCTTACGGGGCTTGCTCTCGCTGCGGCACCGCGGCTCGCCCGCGCGGCGGATACAATAAAGATCGGCATGGTGTCGCCCAGCACGGGTGGCGCGGCTGAATCCGGCAAATTTGCCCGGCAGGGCGCGCAGCAGGCGCTGGATATCGTGAATGAAAAGGGCGTGCTGGGCCGCAAGCTGGAACTGGTGATCGAGGACGATCAGACCAGCAATCCCGGCGCAGTCCTGGCCTTTAGCCGCCTGGCCGCCAACCCCGAAATCGTGGCGTTTATCGGCTCCATCCGTAGCACGCAGGTGCAGGCGATGGCGCCCGACGTGCTGAAGGTGGGCCGGCCGATGATGTTTGGTGGAACCGACCCGACGCTGACGCAGCAGGGTAATAAATGGCTGTTTCGCTGCCGGCCGAATGACAGCTACTCCGCCAAAGTCATCGCCCAGTTCGGGGTCGAGGACCTGAAGGCCAAGAAATGGGCTGTCGTCCATTCGACCGATGCGTTTGGCTCCAACGGTGCCAAGGCGCTGGAGGCTGCGCTGAAGGACCGGGGTATCACACCCGTCCTGATGCAGGGCTACACCAACCAGTCCACGGATTACACGGCCGTGGTGCTTGCGGTCCGGCAGTCGGGCGCGGACATCGTCAGCAGTTATTTCACGTTCGAGGGCGATCTCGGGATTTTTGCCAAGCAGTTGCGCCAGTTGGGCGTGCGGATTCCATGGGTGGGGTCACCGTCGATCGTCAATATCACTGCATTGAACCTGGCCGGACCGGCGCTTTACGGCACGTATGGCGTGGCCGATTACGCAGTCGATGCAACGCCGGCGTCCAAGGCTTTTGCGGAGAGATATACGTCTTTGTACAAAACAGCGCCCGACAACCAGGCGTCCTGGACCTACGACGCGGTGTCGTTGCTGGCGCGTGGCATCACCGATGCGGGCGGTACGGACCCGGAGAAGGTGCGAGCGGCACTGGCGGCCATCAAAGGCTTTGATGGTGCCGAGGGTCAGTACAATTACGACGAGAAGGGCGACGGGTTGCGCGGCTATAACGTTGTAAAGAACGAGAATGGCAAGATCGTTTTCGACCGGCGGATCGAAGTCAAGGGCTAGGTCCCTTGGACATCGTTCCACAATTATTGTTCACAGGACTGGGCATCGGCGCGATCTACGCGCTGGTGGCCCTGGGCTTTGTATTACTTATCAGGGCGGCAAGCGTTGTGAATTTCGCTCAGGGCGAGTTTTCCATGCTGGGCGCGTATCTGATGGTGATCCTCGCGACCGGGCTGGGCCTGCCCTACCTCGTCTCACTGCCGATTGCGGTGCTGGTCATGGCCGGGTTTGGGGTGCTGTTCGCCGGGGCAACCTACTGGCCACTGCGGCATCGGGGGCAGTTGCCAGTTATCATCAGCACGATCGGCGCCAGTATCTTTCTATCTAACTTCGTACTTGCAGCCTACGGACCTAGTCCGGAGGCACTTCCCAACCTGTTCGACAGCCCTGGCTTTGAGGTGGGCGGCGTGTTTATGGATAGCCAGTACATCGCGATCATTGTGACCGCGGCGGTCATGGTGTTGTTACAGTACCTGATCTTTGAAAAAACCTTGCTCGGTAAAAAACTGCAAGCGACGAGCCAGGATAAGGAAATGGCGAGCCTGCTCGGCATCCCCGTGGCCGTCATGATCCTGATTACATTTGCCTACAGCGCGGCCCTGGGTGGGCTGGCTGGTATCCTGGTGGCACCCGTTCTGTTCGTGTCGGTCGGTATGGGTGCGCTGATTTCGCTCAAGGCGTTTGCGGCTAATATAATCGGCGGCTTCGGCAGCATTCCCGGCTCGATCCTTGGCGGTCTGGCTCTTGGTGTGGCGGAAACGTTTGGTGCGGCCTTCATCTCCGTTCCGTACAAGGACGCGATCGCATTCGGACTACTTCTTTTATTTTTGCTGATCCGGCCGCAGGGTCTGTTTGGCGAAAAGATTTCTGAGAAGGCATGAGCGCAACTCTGTCCGCACAGGCGATACCGCAGGCCCGTTCCTGGCGGGGATTGCCGTGGCTGGCCGTGGCCATTTCGGCCGTGCTGGGCGCCAGTACGCTGGCACCGCAATCCGGCTATGTGCTGAACATTCTCGTGCAGGCCGCCACCTACGCTGTGGCGGTCGCCGGGCTGGTGGTAGTGCTCGGCTATTGTGGCCAGATATCGTTGGCGCAGGCTGCTTTCTTCGGCCTTGGCGCCTATGGTGTGGCGTTGGGTACGGTCGATTTTGGGCTGCCGTTCCTCGTCGCATTAGTGGTAGGCGTTGCCGTCGCCACGGTTTTTGGAATTCTGCTCGGCTTCGCAAGCCTACGGTTGGGTGGCCACTACCTTGCCATGGTCACGATCAGTTTCCAGCAGATCCTGACCCTCGTGCTGAACAACTGGATCGGCCTGACTCACGGTCCGGATGGCGTGCGTAGCATTCCACGACCGGCCGGGTTTCAGAGCGGCCCGGCGTTCCTGGCACTATGCCTCGTCTTTCTGATGTGCGTGACTTGGTACATCTGGCGTCTGAAAAGCTCCCGCCTGGGCCGGGCGATGCAGTCGGTGCGCGATAACGAGATCGCGGCCAGCACCTGTGGCATCGATATCTTCCGGACCAAGGTGCTGGCCTTCGCCATATCCGCGTTGCTCGGCGGGCTAGGTGGCGGGCTGTTCGCTGGCGGTTTTGCGTATATCAGCCCGGATCAGTTCACGTTTGGCGAAAGCATCGTTCTATTAACGATGGCCTTGCTGGGCGGCGTGCAATCGCCGTTCGGCGCGCTGCTCGGAACCGGACTGTTGGTGATCCTGCCAGAATGGCTGCGGTTTTTGAAACAGGTGTACCTCGCCGTTTATGGTGCGGCCGTCATCCTGATCATGGTGTTCCTGCCCGACGGATTATGGGGCGCCTTGGCCAAACGGGTTCGCCGCGATGGCCCGGCCGTCACAGGTGCCGGCACGCCGCTTCCGTTATTGAGCCAGACCGGCCAGCCCTCGCAGGCGGAGGCGCTGACCATCACGGGCCTAGCCAAGCATTTCGGCGGCCTGAAGGCGCTGGACGGGATCGACATGGTGGTCCGGCAGGGGACGGTTCATGCGCTGATCGGCCCGAATGGATCGGGCAAAAGCACGTTCATCAACGTGACAACCGGCCTGTATCGCCCGACGGCTGGGCGGATTGTCCTGGCCGGGCGGGACGTGACGGCGACTGCCCCGCACGAACGCACCCGCGCTGGATTGGCGCGCACATTCCAGAATATCCGAGTGTTCCGGGGCATGACGGTGCTGGAAAACGTCATGGTCGGTGCCGAGCGGCCGGGCAATGACGTGGCCGGGCAGCCGGGTGCCGTGGTCGAACGGGCACTGGCGGCGCTGCATTTCGTGGGTCTGCGCGCGGACGCCAACCGCATGGTCGGCACGCTATCGTATGGTCACCAACGCTATGTGGAGATTGCGCGCGCACTCGCTGGCAGCCCGGCCATTGTGCTGCTGGACGAACCCGCCGCGGGCCTCAACCCTACCGAAAAGCGGGAGCTGGGCGAGCTGCTGCGGCGGCTAAAGGGCCACGGCCTCACGATCCTGATCGTCGACCATGACATGGCTTTGGTGGAGCAGGTGGCCGACCACATCACGGTGCTGAACTTCGGCCGGCGGATCGCCGATGGCGCACCCGGCGACGTGCTGGCCCATCCGGACGTCATTGCCGCCTATTTGGGGGAGCCCCGGTCCGATGCCGCTGCTTGAACTTGGCGGCCTGGTCGCCCGCTACGCCGCGGCGGACGTGCTGAAAGGCCTCGACCTCCATGTTGAGGAAGGGGAGATCGTGGCGCTGCTGGGCAGCAACGGGGCCGGCAAGAGTACGACGTTGCGCGCTATCTCCGGCCTGGTGCCGAACCTGCACGGCCGACTGGACTTCGCCGGGCAGTCGTTGATCGGGCTGAAGCCGGAGGCGATCGTCCGCCTGGGCATTGCCCACGTGCCGGAAGGGCGGCGGGTGTTTCCGGGACTGACGGTACGGGAGAACATTCTGCTGGGGGGCAGCAACCGTCGTGGCGTTCCCCGACGCGTGCTGGAATCCGAAACTGAGGAAATGCTGGTCTTTTTTCCAGGATTGGCCCCGTTGCAACACGCACTCGGCTGGACGCTGTCGGGTGGGCAATTGCAGATGGTCGCCGTCGCACGGGGGTTGATGGCGAAACCACGCCTGCTGCTGTTGGACGAACCGTCGCTTGGATTAGCCCCGCTTGTCGTGCAGCAAGTGTTCCGCATCATCTCAGAAATCAGACAACGGGGCACAACGGTGCTGCTGGTGGAGCAGAATGCGCACATGGCATTGAGTGTGGCCGACCGTGGCTATGTGCTCGAAACCGGATCGCTGCTGGTTACTGGAAAACCAGCCGGACTATGGAATAACCCGGCGGTCCGGGCTGCCTATTTGGGCGGCAAGGTTGTCGCCTAGCAAAGGCCGGTCCGGGGAGGGCCCGAACCGGCCATGGACACTAGTAACCGTAGCGCGGCTGATAATACCCGGGCTGCTGTTGATACACGGGCTGCTGTTGATACACGGGCTGCTGCTGATACACGGGCTGCTGTTGGTAAACCGGCTGCTGGTAATACCCCTGCTGCGGGGCCTGCGGCGTTGTCACGGCACCACCGACTGCGCCTAACGCGCCGCCTGCCAAGGCACCAATGGCCGCGCCCCTTCCGCCACCAGCGATGGCACCCAACCCGGCACCGGCACCGGCACCCAGCAGGCCGCCACCCACCGCGCGCTGACCCGGATCATAGGGATCAGTGCAAGCCGCAACACTCAGCGTTGCAGCCAGGGCTGCGTAAATCGAGAGCTTTTTCATGGTTAACCCTTTTTTGTTGTTAGTAGCGGCGCGGTGCGGTCACGGCACCACCAACGGCACCCACCCCACCACCAATCAATGCACCGGTACCGGCGCCCACGCCCGTCACCGCTCCGAGGGCTGCACCGGTACCGGCACCGATCAGTCCGCCGGTCACGGCCCGGGTTCCCGGCTGCTGCCCGCACGCTGCTAGCGCCAACGTCATTACCAAAACTGAAAGAATCCGCATTAT
>JAYVTX010000090.1:0-7640 GCA_043788425.1 Rhodospirillales bacterium | reverse complement strand
CCGCCCCGCACGAGTGACGCAGCCCAGCCCAGCCCCAACGCCGCCAGCCCATCCAGCAGCGCCGGCACATCGGCCGTCGTCACGTCGGAAATAAGTAGGTTCTGCCAGACCGTCAGGCGAATGGTGCCCGAACCATACCGGGACGAAAGCCGGGCTAGACCCCGGACCTGATCGGCCGTCATGCGGCCCACGGCGCAGGTTACACCCACGTAATGAAACCCGGGCTGCGACTGGTCGTGTACGCCGATATGGCCGTGCTTCTCCTGCTGAATGCGCGGCACCAGACCGGGTTCACGCCGCAGCGTATAGCCCAGCTGCGCTTCGACCTCGGTCAAGAAGCGGTCATGTCCCCAGCGATCCAGCAGGTATTTCAGTCGGCTCGTCTTGCGGCTCGTGCGGTCACCATGGGCGATGAACACTCGCAGGATCGCGTCGCACACGGCTGTCGTATCGGCGGGCGCCACAACCACGTCGCTCCGCTTGGCAAAGTCCCGGTGCCCGGTAATGCCGCCAAGTGCCAGGGCATAAAATACGCCATCCGGCAACTGGATGGCGGTGAAGGCGATGTCGTTCGTATCCTCCAACACCGGTACGCGTCCGCCGCCGTCGAACGCGATGTTGAACTTGCGCGGCAGGCCGAACAACTCGCGATGATCTAGGATGTGGTGATGGATTGCGCGCGCATGCGGCCGGGTGTCGATCAGCTCCTGCGGGTCGATACCGGCCGTGGGACTGCCGGTCACGTTCCGCACGTTGTCAGCGCCCGATCCGCGGCTGGTCAGGCCCAGATCGGCCAGCCGATGCAGGACTTCGGGCGCGGCACCCGCCGGTATCTCACGCACCTGCAAATTGGCGCGCGTGGTCACGTCTACGAAGCCACCGCCCAGATCATCCGCCAGGTCTGCCACGCCCGCAAACTGCGCCGCCGACAAAATCCCGCCCGGCATACGCATCCGGCACATAAAACTGTCCTGTGCGGGTGCTACGTAAAATAGGCCATGATATTTCGTCAGGAACACGTCTGTTCCCTTCGGAAACCGCCCTTCGGCCGCCAAGCGTCCAATCTCATCCGTGCGGTCCAGTGGATTGCGGACGCGCTTGGCCTCCTCCTCTGGCGTAAGCTTGCCGCCGGCCGCGATCGTACGGTCCTGGGCCGCCCGTTGCAGGTCGGTTGGATCGGCCGGCGCCGTGCCTGCGCCCGCATCTGGCGCCAGAGAACCGCGCCGGGCCTCGACGCCCGACATGAACCCCTTGAGGTACTCTTGCTGATCGGCGGAAAATTGATCGGTCATGCTGCGAACTGAGGTCCGAACGGCAAAGCGTGCCGCAACGTCGCGACGCTGGCACCGTCGCGAATGAGGTTGAGGTACCAGGGCGCATCTGCCGTTTCACCGAGCAGAACTGCGCCGACCAGCCGGTTGTCGCGAACGAGCAAATGCCGGTACTGCCCGTCCTCGGCGTCGTCCAGCACCACACTTTCGGCACCGGCAGCGACGGGTTCCCCGGCACTCCAAATCGCGGCACCGGCAACCTTTAGCGCAGTCGAATCACCTTCAGGCGCATAGCTGGCTTTGCCGCCCAGAACGTTGGTGGCCGCGACAGCCGCCTGTGCCAGCGCCGGCGCGGCCAGGCCGCAACACACCCAATCATGCTCCGCGCACTCACCAACCGCGTAGATGGCCGGGTCTGCGGTGCGCATGCCGTTATTGACGATCACGCCACGGTTGACCGTAAGCCCGGCGGAGGCGGCCAACTCCATCGACGGACGAATACCCACGGCCATAACGACTAGATCGGCCTCGATCACCCGGCCATCGGCCAGTTCTATCCCATGGGCCTGGTCGCCGCCGATGACGCGCTCGGTCACGGCTGACAGCATGGTCGTAATGCCCTGTGCCGCCAGGCGCTGCTGCAGCCGGGCCGCACCACCGGCATCGAGCTGGCGTTCCATCAGCCGGTCCATGGCGTGCACGACCGTGACCGACATGCCGCGGCGCGCGAGGCCTGACGCAGCCTCCAGCCCCAGCAGTCCACCGCCGATGACGATAGCGTGGCCACCCCCGGCCGCGGCGTCCATCATCGCCTGTACGTCGGCCAGCGTCCGGTACAGCACAACGCCGGGCAGGTCTGCCCCTGGCAGGCGAAGGCGCACTGCGTGAGAGCCTGTGGCCAACACCAGGCGGTCATAGCCGATGGGCTCACCATCTGTCAGACGCACGAGCCGGTTTGGCCGGTCGATCGTCTCGACATGCGCCCCGTCGCGATAGCTGATCGCGTCGTGCGGCACGCTATGCAGGGCCGCGATTTCCATATCGCCAGCGAGCAGGCTGCTGAGCGCCACCCGGTTGTACGGCACGCCGGGTTCGCGTCCCAACAGGGTCACGCGATGACCGCCAGCAGCGATCAGCGACGCTGCGCGCTGCCCAGCCGGCCCGGCACCTACAACGACGGTGTGCATCATGAGACCTTCCGGATTTGGAGTTTGGCGAGATAGCCGTCCGGATCGGCCGGATCGAAAGTGACCCCGTCGAAAAATGCCTGGACGCCGCGACTGGTGCTTTTGGGCGCGGCCGCACCGATACTGCTGGCCGCAGCGCGCCAGATATCCTCGCGATTAACTGCCTTGACCAACGCTGCCGTATCCAGTCCCCGGGGCAGCAGGCCCCAACGCTGGTTTTCCGTCAGGAACCACAGATCGTGCGATTGGAACGGATAGCTTGCATGGTCCGCCCAGAACTTCATCCGCACTGGGGACCCGGTGGCAGTCCGGCCGTCGCCGTAGTCGATGTCGCCCAGGCTTCGTGGCAAAATGTCTGATGGCGGCACATTGAACCATGCGCGTCTGCCAAGCATGGTCGCCAACTGAGGCTTATTCGCTGGTTGATCGGCCCACATCTGCGCTTGAATGACAGCCGCGGTCAGGGCCTGGGCTGCGCGGGGGTTCTTCACCACCCAATCTGCGCGCAGGGCCAGGGACTTCTCCGGATGATCGCGCCAAATCTCGCCGGTGATGCACGCCGTGTAGCCGAATTTTTGGTGCACCAGCTGGTCGTTCCAGGGTTCACCGGCGCAAAACGCATCCATCGTGCCAACCTTCATGTTGGCCACCATTTGCGGGGGTGCCACCACAATCGTTTTCACGTCGCGCTCTGGATCGATACCGCCGGCCGCCAGCCAGTATCGCAGCCATAAATCGTGCGTGCCGCCGCGAAACGTCATCGCCACCCGGTTACCCGGCTTGGCCGCAAATACGGATTTTAGCGGCTTGCAATCAACCGTCGCACCCTCAATCGCATTTGCGACTGAGATTGCCTGTCCGTTGGTATTAAGGCGCAGCACCACCGCCATCGGCACCGCAATATTGTTTACCGCGCCCCGGCCCATGTGAAGTAAGTAGGCCATCGGTGTGAGGATGTGCGCGCCATCAAGACCGCCATTTCCCGCACCCAGGGCAAGATTTTCGCGCGTCCCGTCCCAGCTCGATTGCTCGATTAACTCTACCGTCGGCATGCCGTGCCGCGCGAAATACCCGAGCTCTTGCGCCACAATCAACGGGGCCGCATCGGTCAGTGCAATATACCCCAGCTTCAGACCGCGAACCTCCGGTCCCACGACCGTGGCCGCTGCCCTTGCGCGCGATGCTAGCGGCAACAGGCCAGTCCCGGCTGCAAATAGGGCAGTGCGTCGGGTGAGAGCGCGCAAAAATCCTCCTTGCGCCGCACGCTTCAGGTCTGCAGCCGCACCTTGTTCATAAAGGATGCACAACGCACTGCACAATGGAAAAGGCATTGCCGGTTTATGGTGCTAATGCCTATTCTATGGGCATTTCTACTCTTGCACTTTAGCGGGAAGAGGTACTGTCCCGCTGGGCGACTTGGACTAGCGTGTCTAGGGCCGATAGAAAACGTGACCGGTCGCGCTTAGCCATTGGTGCCGCGCCGCCGCCCGCAACGCCGAGTTCGCGCAGGTGGCGCGCAACCTCGCGACCAGCCAGCGCTGCACCGATATTGTTCTGGGTCCAGACATGGCCGGCATGCGTTAGAGACCGCGCACCGCGGGCCAAGCAGCGGGCCGCTAGCGGAATATCGGCCGTCACACACACATCGGCACCGCCGATCCGCTCCGCAATCCAATCATCTGCCGCGTCTGGCCCATCGGCGACGATCACCATTTCCACATTGGGCAACCCAGGTGGACGGATTGGACGCGACCCGTTCGAAACGACAAAAACCGCCAGCGAAAGGCGAGTGGCGACGCGAAAGACCTCTTCGCGCACCGGACAAGCATCCGCGTCGACGTAGATGCGGGTCACGCCGCCAGTTTATCCAACTCCCGCAACACGCTATCGCCCATAACCGACGTGCCAACCTTTGCCGTGCCGGGGCCCATCACATCCGCCGTCCGTATCCCGCTGGCGAGCACGTTCGTACAGGCACTTTCGATCAGTAACGCTTCTTCCTCCAACGCAAAGGAATAACGAAGCAGCATGGCAAAGCTCAACATTTGCGCCATCGGGTTGGCGATCCCTTTACCGGCAATATCGGGCGCGCTGCCATGGATCGGTTCATATAACGCCGGGCGGTGTCCATCAATTTCGGCACCGAGCGTCGCGGAGGGCAGCATACCCAGACTACCGGTCAGCATACTCGCCAGATCTGACAGGATATCGCCAAATAAATTACCGGTTACGATCACGTCGAACTGGCGCGGGTTGCGCACTAACTGCATTGCGCAATTATCGGCGTACATGTGATTAAGCTGCACGTCTTTGTACTCGCGCGCATGCAGGGCGGTCACAACTTGCCGCCATAACAGGCCGCTCTCCATGACGTTGGCCTTCTCCACGCTCGTCACCCGATTCTGCCGGGTACGGGCTAGGTCAAAGGCGACGCGGGACACGCGTTCGATTTCGTGTGTGCTGTACGATTCGGTATTGAACCCGCGCTCCTGCCCGTCTGGCATGCGTTCGATCCCGCGTGGGGTGCCGAAATAGATGCCACCCGTACTTTCGCGCACGATCATAAGGTCCAGGCCTCGCACGACTTCCGGCCGCAGGGTACTCGCGTCCACCAGCGGCTCCAGCACGGTCGCCGGGCGCAGATTAGCGAACAGACCCAGGTCCTGACGAAGCCGTAGAATGCTGATTTCTGGACGTTTATCGAAGCCAAGCTGGTCCCATTTCGGCCCACCGACGGAACCGAACAGGATGGCGTCGGCTGCCTTGGCGTTGGCGATCGTCTCCTCTGTGATTGGGGTCCCACGCTGATCGATGCTGATGCCGCCAACTAGGTCATCCATCAGCTCGAACCGGATGCCACGGCGGCGATCCATCCAGGTAATTACCCGGCGGACCTCCCGCATCACCTCGGGACCGACGCCGTCCCCGGGTAGGATAAGCAGTGATTTAACCACGCTACGCTCCGACAATGGCGAGGGTGGGCGTCCATGGCTCGGCCGCCTGGCGCACCGCTTCATATCCGGCAATCGCGTCGGCGCGGGTCAGCGTCTGGCCAATTTCGTCCAAACCTTCCAGCAACATATGCCGGCCATGTGGGTCGATACTGAACGGCATCGCCTCGCCGTTCGGGCGCAAGACGACCTGCTTCACTAGATCGATCGTCAGGCGGGCATTGCCGCCAAGGCGCGTATCATCCATCAACGCATCACATAGCGCACGGGGCAAGACGATCGGTAAGATACCGTTCTTAAAGCAATTATTATGGAAAATATCGGCAAAACTGGGGGCGATGACGCAGCGAATACCGAAATCAAGCAACGCCCATGGCGCGTGCTCCCGTGATGACCCGCACCCAAAGTTCTCATGCACGATCAGCACCTCGGCCTGGCGGTACGCCGGCTGGTTCAGCACGAAGTCTGGCCGCTCCGCCCCAGTGCTATCGTAGCGCAGCGTATCGAATAGGCTCACGCCAAGGCCGCTGCGCAGAATGGTTTTCAGGAACCGCGCCGGAATAATCTTATCCGTGTCGACATTGGCCAGCGGCAAAGGCGCTGCAACCCCGGTCAAGGTTGTGAACGGTTTCATTCTACAGCGCCCGCACGTCTGCCAGGTGGCCCATTACCGCGGCGGCGGCGGCCATTGCGGGGGATAGCAGGTGCGTGCGGCCACCCGGTCCCTGGCGACCCTCGAAATTGCGGTTACTGGTGCTGGCGCAACGCTGCCCGGCCGAAAGCTTATCCGGGTTCATGCCCAGGCACATGCTGCAGCCCGCCTCCCGCCACTCAAACCCGGCGTCGCGGAACACGGCGTCTAGCCCCTCCGCCTCGGCCTGTGCCTTCACAAGTCCAGAGCCTGGAACGACCATCGCGCGGACGCCGGTCGCCACATGCCGTCCGCGAGCGACGGCGGCGGCGGCGCGCATATCTTCAATCCGGCCATTCGTGCAGCTGCCGATGAACACAACGTCGATCGGCACGCCGGCCAGGGCCTGACCCGGCATCAATGCCATGTAGTCCAGCATACGAACCAATTGCGCGCGGGCGTCGGGGTCGGCGATGTGCGCCGGGTCGGGCACATGGCCACCGATCGGCAGCACCGCCTCCGGACTGGTGCCCCAGCTTACCATCGGCTCGATGCCCGCTGCATCCAGCGTCACCACGCGGTCGTAGTGCGCGCCGGGGTCGCTCGGCAGCGTGCGCCAGTGCGCGACGGCGGCGTCGAATGCGTCACCCTTGGGCGCGAACGGGCGGCCGCGGATGTAGTCGAACGTTTTATCGTCCGGTGCGATCAGCCCAGCACGGGCCCCGCCCTCGATACTCATGTTGCAGACCGTCATGCGCCCGGCCATGTCTAGCGCGCGAATGGCCTCACCGGCGTACTCGATCACATGGCCAGTGCCGCCCGCAGTTCCGATCTTGCCAATAACGGCCAGCACGATGTCCTTTGCCGTAACACCCGGGGCCAACACGCCGTCGACCTGCACCAGCATGTTCAATGCCGGACGCTGGATGACGGTCTGGGTCGCTAGAACATGCTCGACCTCCGACGTGCCGATCCCGAACGCCAGGGCGCCCAACGCCCCATGCGTGCTGGTATGGCTGTCGCCACAAACGATCGTCATGCCCGGCAGGCTGATCCCAAGCTCCGGCCCGATGATGTGGACGATACCCTGGCGGGCGTCGCGCAGCGGGATGTAGGGGATGCCAAACTCGGCAACGTTGCGCTCTAGCGTTTCAACCTGCAGGCGGCTCGCGGCCTCCGCGATCGGTGCGCCACGGTCGATCGTCGGCACATTATGGTCGGCCACCGCAATGGTCGCGTCCGGCCGGCGTACCCGGCGTCCGGCCATCCGCAACCCCTCAAACGCCTGCGGGCTTGTCACTTCATGGACCAGGTGCCGGTCGATATAGAGCACGCACGGACCGTCCGCCGTCCGCTCGACGACGTGGGCGTCCCAAATCTTATCGAACAGCGTGCGGGGCATGCCTTACTCGGCCGTTGGTGCGATGGCCGGCGCTTCGGCCGCAACAGGTCCGGCATTCGCCAGGTTGGACGACGGCGGGGCCACCTCGCGCGCACGCTCGGCGATACGCGCGGACTTACCGCTACGCCCACGCAGATAATACAGTTTTGCCCGGCGTACATCGCCCCGGCGCACGACCGCGATCTCGGCAATCGTCGG
>JAYVTX010000089.1:0-2885 GCA_043788425.1 Rhodospirillales bacterium | reverse complement strand
CGGCATCGTTAACGCGAGTAGAACTCAACCACCAGGTTCGGCTCCATCGTCACCGGATACGGCACGTCGGTCAGCTTCGGCGCGCGGCCAAAGCGGCCCTTCATGGCCCGGTGATCGACCTCGAGATAATCAGGCACGTCGCGTTCGCCCGACTGCGCGCTGTCTAGCACAACGGCCAGTTGCTTCGACTTTTCGCGGACTTCGATCTCGTCGCCATCCTTTACCAGGTAGCTCGGGATGTTGACCTTGCGGCCGTTGACCGTCACGTGGCCGTGGTTGACGAATTGGCGCGCGGCGAACGGCGTGATCGCGAATTTCAGGCGGTACACAACCGCATCCAGCCGGCGCTCAAGAATTTCGATCAGGTTCTCGCTGGTGTCACCCTTACGACGCACGGCCTCATCATAATACTTGCGGAACTGCTTTTCGCTAATATTGCCGTAATAGCCCTTCAGCTTCTGCTTAGCCATCAACTGGATACCGAAATCGGTCGGCTTCTGCTTACGGCGCTGACCGTGCTGACCCGGCCCGTACTCGCGTTTGTTGATCGGCGACTTGGCGCGGCCCCACAGGTTGACACCCAGGCGACGATTGATCTTGTATTTACTCTCTGCCCGCTTCGTCATGCGTGCCACTCCATTCTATGTGCCGCGGGCTTATGCCCTGTCAGCTTGTTGCACCGGTAGGCCCTCTTTCGAAGGCGGGCGCGGGCCCCGAAGGCCCGTCCACGTTCCCAGCAGTATCCAGACCGAACCTGTGCCGCGTCCGATGGCGTGGAGTTACGGTCCGCAGGCACCCTTGTCAACGCGGATGCACATGCTAGCTAGCGCCCATGGCCGAATCCCCGATTACCCGTGGCGACATCATCTGGCTCGGCGTCGCGTCGGGCACGACTGGCGGATTGCTTGGCGGCATGATGCTGGGCATCGGTATCGCGATGATGCTGACCGGCTTACCGGTTGGGCTGCTACTGATCTGTATCGGCGCGCCCGTATCAGCCCTTATCGGCTGGCTGCTCGCCCGGCGTCTGTCCCGCCGTTTCCCCGAGTAGGTCATCCGGCCGCCCCCGCCGCTGCCGGCCCAGGCTTAGCATCTGCACCACGCCGTGCATCGTCCGGACCTCCTGCTGCGTGATCTCACCACGCTGAAACAGATGCTGCAGGTTGCGGACCATGCCCGGTCGTTTCGGCGCATTCCGTAAAAAGCCGCTTGCGTCCAGCTCGTCAATCATATGGTCCAGCATCGCGTTCACGTCGGCCTTGGACGCCACCGCCGTCCCGTGCGTTTGCAACATGACGGGCGCGGTCTCGTCCACCGCGACCCACCATTCATAGGCCATGACCAGCACCGCCTGCGCCAAATTCAACGAGTTGAACGCCGGGTTCAGCGGAAACCGGACCAGCGTGTCGGCCTGCGCCATGTCGTCATTATCGAGGCCCGCACGCTCCGGCCCAAACAGGATGCCCGCCCGCAACCCGCGTGACGCGACCGCGCGCAGTGCCTCTGTCGCGGCCCGGGCGGTCATGATGGGCTTTATGATGTGGCGCGGTCGCGGGCAGGTTGCCATGACGCGATGGAGGTCCGCCACGGCGCTGGCGACGGTCGCATGCACCTCTGCCTGATCCAGGATCCGGTCGGCACCGCTGGCTGTCACCCAGGCCCGCTGCTGCGGCCAGCCGTCGCGGGGTGCCACCAGGCGCAGATGGAACAGGCCGCCATTGGCCATCGCCCGCGCCGCCGCCCCGATATTATCGGCCAGTTGCGGGCGCACCAAAATTACGACAGGGCTGACCCCGATCGGCTCAATCTCGGCCCCCACGCCCCGGCCAGTCATGGACGCGCCTTCATACCCGTTGCCAGCGCGTGCTTCCTGCCCCGTCCTCGAACACCACGCCGCGGGCCAGCCATTCGGCGCGGATGGCGTCGGCGCGGGCGAAGTCACGGGTGGCGCGGGCGGCCAGGCGCTCGGCAATCGCGGCCTCGATCGCCGTCGCGTCGTCACCGCCCCGGAACCACGCGGCCGGATCCTGTTGCAGCACGCCCAGCAGCGCGCCCGACGACCGCAGCGCACCCGCCGCCGCCCGGTCGCCCGCAATCGCCCGGCCGGCCAGCGCGTGCAGCCCGGCGATCGCCAGCGGCGTGTTCAGGTCGTCATACAGGGCCTCAACCACGGCTGGATCGGGCATCGCCGCGTCCCACCCGGCCTCCAGCGCCCGGTAGAACCGGTCCAGCTCGCCTTTCGCCTCGGCCAGGCCCGCGTCGTTGAACTCTAGCGTCCCCCGGTAGTGCGACCGTAATAGCGCCAGCCGCACCGCCTCCGCCGGGGTGCCCGCCAGCACATCACGAATCGTGCGAAAATTGCCGAGCGATTTCGACATCTTCTCACCATTCACAGTCAGCATGCCGTTATGCAGCCATGTCCGCGCAAACCCTGCGCCCGGCAGCGCACACAGCGACTGGGCACGCTCGTTCTCGTGGTGTGGGAACAGCAAATCGTTGCCGCCCCCATGAATATCGAACGTTTCACCCAAATAGCGCCAGGCCATGGCACTGCACTCGATATGCCAGCCCGGCCGGCCGCGTCCCCATGGGCTATCCCAGCCCGGCAGTTCGGGCGGTGAGGGCTTCCACAGCACAAAATCGCCAGGGTTGCGTTTGTAGGGCGCAACCTCCACCCGGGCACCCGCCAGCAGTGCGTCGGGATCGCGACCAGATAGCGCACCGTAATCGGGAAAGCTGCTGACGGCGAATAGCGCATGGCCCTCGGCCGCATAGGCGTGGCCGCGGTCGATCATGCGCTCGATCAACACGATCATCTCGGCGATATGCGCCGTTGCCCGCGGTTCGATGTCAGGCGGTAGATTGCCCAATGCTGCCATGTCGGC
>JAYVTX010000088.1:0-2653 GCA_043788425.1 Rhodospirillales bacterium | reverse complement strand
CCAAAGAACAGGGTTGGATACGCCGGGCAGTTCGGCAGCAGCAGCCCGATGCGGTCGCCAGGCTGAAACCCCAGCCGCTGCAACCCAGCCGCCACACGCTGCGCATCCTCGGCCGCCTGCCGCCACGTCGTGCGCCGACCAAAGAAATTATACGCAGGCCGCTCCGGAAACCGCGCCGCGGTATCGGTCAGCAGCTGGTGCAGCGGCGCTTCCGGCACCGCCGCGTGCCAATCGACCCCGGCCGGGTAGTGATCGAGCCAGGGCCGCGACTCCATCAGAATACCGTACGCGTTCCGAACGAGATCAGGTCGATCGCGTTGGTGTAGCGGCCACGTAACGTATCACCCGTGCTGGATGTATCAGTGATCCGGCTATCCCGCACGAACACGTGGGCGTAGCCGAAATCGGCCGTGACACCCGGCAGCACCTGATAGCTCAGGCCCAACGCCAGCCACATCCGGTTCGCGTCCGGCACGCGGGCCGTGCGGTACGCGTTACCCGTGGGCGTCGTGTCATAGGCGGTGCCGGCGCGCACCTGCAGGTCTGGCGAAATCCGGTACGCGGCGCCCACAGAGGCGAACACACTGTTATGGTAGTTTTGCTTGACTGAACTCAGCAGGGTGCCGTTATCGCGAAACGCGTTCAGGTTTTTGAACTGCGACCAGTTCGTGAACGTCGCCTCCACATACGTGGTCCAGTTCGGACCCATCCCCTGCGTGAGACTGACCGTCGCCGAATCGGGCAGCACGATTTTCGCCGAACCGCCGGAGTTGCGGAAGTTAGGGCTGAGGCTCAACGGCGCCGGCACCGTAAACTCGGCTACGCCCGACAGGTTCTGCTGCACGCGTGAGCGGTACGATAAGCCGATGTTCGTCTGCGGACCAGGCGTCACCAGGGCCCCGAAGTTGTAACCGAACGACCAGTCATCGCCCTTCAGCCGAAAGTACCCGTCGGGCGCCGAGGTCGGGCGCCGGGTCAGCGACGTGAGAATGGTCGAGCTGTTGATGACCGACGAAAACTCCGCCCGCGCATACTGGGCCGAGAACCCGGCGCCGAGCGACAGCCAGCTCGTCACCTGATACGCAATGGCCGGGTTGATGTTGAGCGTCTTCAGGTCGGTCTTATCGGCGTTGTAGCGGCCGACGAAATTCGGGCCGTAGGTGGTTGTCAGACCGAATGGCGAGGTAACCGCAATGCCTACCGCCAGGTCCGGCGTGACTTTGTATGTCGCGAACAGGTGCGGCACCAACGCCACGTTACCGCCATCCCGGTTGTCGAACCCGCTGTTGAGCCGCCCGAACGCATTAGTGGACGTACCCTTGAACGTGAAGGACGGTACGATGATCGAGGCGCCACCCTGCAACTGCAGGCCGTCTAACTTCGTCATACCGGCCGGGTTGTCGAACACGGTGCTGGGCGCGTCGGCCGCCGATGCGGAACCGGCAAACGCGGTGCCGAGGCGTTGGGCGCTATCTTCCTTCAACTGGAACGCGGCCGCGTGGGCGACCGCCGGGGACAGAACGAGTGGTAGGACTGCCAATCCAGCCAGGCGGTAGTTCTTGCGGGTCAAAGCGTATTCCTCTCCGTGCCAGGTCAATTTCGCCGGGCTTGTAATTCAAAGTGTCGAACAGTTGCAAGATTCTGTCAACGAGTTGCCGTATGCGTCAGGTCACCTGCGCGCCAGGAATGCCGCAAATGCGGCCTTCGCTTCCGGTCCCTGCAGGGCGCGGCTGAACGCCATTTCCTCGGCCCTCATCGCATCGTGCAATGCGCCGTCGGGCCGCATCAGCGCGCGGGCGGCAGCCAGGGCGTGCGGCGGTGCAGCGGCCAGGCGGGCGGCAGCAGCACGGGCGTGGTCGTCCAACGCGCTTGCCGGCACGACCGCGTTGAACAGCCCGGCCTGCAGCGCGGCGGGCGCGTCCATTGTCTCACCCAGCAGCAGCATGGCCGACGCTCGGGCCATGCCGATTCGCGCCGGCAGCAGGACGGAGCTACCAGCCTCCGGCACTAATCCCAGCGCCACGAACGGCACGGTCAACGTCGCGGACGGCGCGGCGTAGACCAGGTCGCAATGCAGCAGCAGCGTGGTACCGACGCCGATCGCCGGGCCGCACACAGCGGCGACCATCGGCAGCGTGTTCGTCACCAGGCCACGAATGAAACGCGCGGGCGGTGCGTCTTCCAGCGACGGCATTGCCAGGAAGTCACGGATGTCGTTGCCGGCGCTAAATACGGGCCCTTCGGCCGTGAACACGATCGCCCGCGTTCCCTGCCCCGGCGCCGCCGCCATCGCCATCGTCATCGCGTCATACATGGCGCCCGTGATGGCGTTCTTTTTATCGACCCGGTCGAGCCGCACCTCAAGCACCGTCCCGTGGGCGGCGAACCTCAAACCCTGCGTTTCCATTACACCCCCGTGGATCGGAACCGTCGCGCCGCCCGTGTCTGGTGTCCAGGGCCGGCTGCACCCACATGCTACAAGGGTGATAAGGGGCGGTTAATGACCGAAATAATTGTAGCCGCTCTCGGCGCGCTGGTTCTTGCGGGGGCCGGTGGCCTGCTAACCACGATCGGGCCGTGGTACCGTGCGCTACGCAAACCGGGCTGGCAGCCGCCGGACTGGTTGTTCGGCCCAGCCTGGACCCTAATACTC